>JAYTML010000290.1:0-2279 GCA_043728655.1 Chthoniobacter sp.
CCCGTAGCGTTTCACGAGCGCCTGCAGCCGGACGAGCGTTTCGCTTTCGATTTCCTGCCGGCCGATGGTCAGCACCTCGTCGATGGTACGGTCTCCGACAACTTCGCGCATCACCGCTTCGCCAGCGTCGCGCAGCGTCCACTCGGGCTGGAAGACGTGGAATTTGAACTGCACCGGATCCTCGACGCGGTACTGCACGATCCACTCCATGAGGGCCATGTTCAGGTCGCCTGTGACGACGGTGCGCTCGGCCTCCGGGTCGTCGGGATACTGGTTCGGGTTCGTCGAGCCGGGCGTGCTGAAGCCGAAGTCGAGCGTCTGCTGGCGCTCCACGGGCACGAGGTCGATGACATCGACGCCGAGCGGGATCTTGAAGCGCAGGCCCGGCTTGACCAGCTCGACAAAGCGGCCAAAGCGCGTCAGCACGCCGATGGAGTCAGCGGGCACGCTGGTGAAACCCGAGAGGACAAACCAGAAGCCGACGACGGCGAGCATCGCCGGGAAAAAGAGGCGGCCGAGGTTCGTCGGCATGGTGAACTGCGGCGGGGTGACATTCTTCATAGCGTTCGGAGCGTCGCCTTATGCGCGCCGGGTGGAAAGCGATAACGTATTTCCCCGCCTGCAGATCCGGAAACCGTCTCCCCGGCGCATCTGATCCGCGCACGCGCCGGCCATCAAGGCGCCTTGGCCGCCGGGTCCCGCCCTTCGTCGAAATCGATGTAGTCAAACAGCGTCTGGATGTCGTCGCGCTCCGGGATGCCGCTCTCGCCTTTCCTCATCACGAGCCGCTCCGTCGCCTCGTCCTTCCAGCCGCGCTTGCGCATGAATTCATTCCAGATCTCGATCTCCTCCTCGCCCGGCTTTCTCCCCTGCCCCACGCACCAGTCAAAGATCTCCTCGTCCGTGCCCCCCTCCTTCACCCGCTCGGCGAGTGCGGGATATTCGACCCACAAAAAATGGACGCACCGCTCGTCAAAGCCGCCGCCGAGATTGGCGATGTAGTCGGCGGGCAGCATCCCGGCCTGGTGCAGCCGGATCTTGTCGATCATGCGGCCAAAGTATTTCAGGCCGCGGACGGCCTCATGCGGACTGCGGAGATTCGGGACGTTCATGGACGCGAACCTAACGGGGCGCAATTTTGCCGACAAGCGCAGGAAACATTTCCCGTAACCCCCCGCACCGCGCCCCCGTCTGCGCTCGTGAAACCCACCCGTCCATGCCCTACACCGGAATCGTCCTCGCCATCCTCGCCTTTCACGCCGCCGCATTCCTCATCCTGATCGGCCACTGGCTCGTCGCCGCCGGGCTCTTCCCGCGCGCCACGCAGGCATTCTCCGCCGAGTACGACCGCCGCCCCATCCGCGCCACGCTCCTCGGCCTGGTCACCTACGGCCCGCTCTTCGTCCTGCTCCTCAATAGCGGCAAGATCGGCAACGGCGGCATCAAGCTCCTCGTCATCGTCGCAGGCTTCACCGCGATGCTCGTCGCCTTCATCGGCAGCGCCGGTCTCGCGCTCCGCATCGGGCGCAATCTCTCCTCCGGCGCGTGCCCGTGGCAGCAGGGGCTGCGCGGCGGCGTCATGCTCGCGCTCGTCTTCATCACGCCGCTGCTCGGCTCGCTCTTCCTGCTCCACATCGGCCTCGCCAGCGGCTTCGGCGTGGTGCTGCTCACCCGCCCGTGGCGCTCAAAGGCCATCGTCCCGCCGCCGCTCGAATCCTCCGCCGCTGTCCAAGCCTCGCCGGAAGCTGCTCCTTCCCTCTCGTGAGTATGACCGGCCGCCGCGAGTTCCTCATCACCGGCGCGGCGTCGGTCGCGCTCAGCGCGGCCATTTTCAAAAGCGTGCAGGGCTGGCTCGGCGGCGCGCAGCAATACACCGGACGCGGCCTCAGCCGCCCGCTCGACGGCCCGCTCACGCCGCCATCCGCGGCGGACATCGACCCCGCCGCGCACGCGCTGAACCGCCTCACCTTCGGCCCCGGCCCCGGCGATCACGCGCGCGTCGCCGCGATGGGCGTGGACGCCTTCATCGAGGAACAGCTCGCGCCGGAAAAAATCGACGACGGCCTTTGCGACCGAGCCACCGCGCGCTTCGCCGAGGCATGGTGGGAGCCGCTCGGCGAGGCCTACGAGGAAGACGACGAATCGCTCACGCCGGTCCTCCGCCGGGTCGCGCTGCTCCGCGCCACCTACAGCCAGCGCCAGCTTTTCGAAGTCATGTGCGAGTTCTGGAGCGACCATTTCAATATCGACCCCGGCAAGGGCGACGCGCGCTACACCAA
>JAYTML010000291.1:0-4095 GCA_043728655.1 Chthoniobacter sp.
GCCAGCGACGCGCCCGGCGAATGGGCCGCGCGTCCTGCTCGTCGGCGGCGGATCGTCGCATGACTTCGTGAAGTTCTTCGGCGCGACCGACAAAGCCACACTCACGCCGGTCTGCGGCTGGGTCGATTTCACGCAAAACCTCAACGGCATCCCGGCGATCCTGAAAGACATCGACGTGCTCGTGCTCAGCGCGAACCAGCCGATTTCCTCCGAGACCGCGAAGGCGCTCATCGACTACGCGAACCGCGGCGGCGCGATCATCTCGCTGCATCCCGGCGGTTGGTATGCGTGGAATAATTTCCCGCAATGGAACAAGGAAATTGTCGGCGGCGGCACGCGCGGTCACGACGCGCTCGGGCCGTACACCGTGAACGTCACCAACGCCGCGAGCCCCATCACCAAAGGCGTGCCGCCCGCCTTCGAGATCACCGACGAACTCTACAACTACAACGCCGACCCCGCCGCCACCGTCGAAGTCCTCGCCACCGCGACCAGCCCGAAGACCGGCAAGACCTTCCCGCAGGTCTGGATCGTGAAGCATCCGAAGGCCCGCATCGTCGGCATCACCCTCGGCCACGACGCCCGCGCCCACGACCTGCCCGCCTACCAGACGCTGCTCAAGAACTCGGTCATCTGGTCCTCCGGGAAGTAAGCGCCGGGGGCCGGCGCAATCCGCGCCGGCTCCTGGGCGTTACGCCGCCGGTTTCGCGCGGAAAAAGACCGCGACGTTTCCGACCTGCATCACGAGAATGCTCGCGGTCTTCTCCGCGATCTCGGGCGCGAGCGTCTTCCGCTCCTCCTTGAAATCGGTGAACTTCATTTTCACCAGGCCGTGGATGGTCAGAGCCTCGTCGAGCCCCTTGAGAAAACCGTCGCTCACGCCTCCGTGGCCGAGTTTGAGGATGGGTTCGAGCCGCTGCGCGCGGGCTTTCAGGTCGCGCTTCTCGGCATTGGTCATGGGCGTGGGCATGCGCGGGAGTCTGCGAGCCGCCGCTGCCAGCGACAAGCGTGTCTGTCGTGAATCGGAGCCGGTGCCCGGCCGGCCCGCTACTTCGCGTCCTTCGCCGTCACCGTGGCGGCGACCTGCGCGTCGGTGCTCGCCACGACCGCGACATCCATGCCGACCTGCACCTTTCCCAGCGTGCTCTTCTCCCCGTTGACCGTGATCTGCGTGATCGGGCGGACTTTGAAAGCGATGGATTTTTTTCCGCCATCCTGCGCCACCGTCAGCGTGTCGGTCCCCACCGCGCGCACCTTGTAGGAGTCGATCCCGGTGAACATCGCCCGCGTTTTCCACGGCGCCGCCTTCCCGTCCTCGCCCTTCTCCTCTCGCGCTACCTTCTGCTCCGGCGGGACGTCAGCGGCGGTGATCGCCGCGGCCACATTTCGGTCGAGGCCGACGCGGACGCTCGCCTGCATGCCGGCTCTCAGATCCGTGATCTTCGCCGGAAGATTGTTCACGAGGATCATCGTGGCGCCGGTGACTTTGTAGGTCTCGACGTTCGACGCCTCGCGCACGGAGCGCGTTCCATCCGTCGCCACCTCGGTGAGCCTGAGACCCTTGTTCGCGCCGTTGCGGATCGTGACCGAATCCGCGGTGACCTTGGTGATCTTCGCCACCGCCGTGGACTTGGCGGCGCAGACCGCGGAAGGGGCTGAGAGAAAAAGTCCGCCGGTCAAAAACGCGACGGCCAGCAGGTGCGCGGGAATCTTCATCGGGGCAAACCGGAAGTGCGCCTGCTACTCCGCCGGAATGATCCCCTTGCTCTCCAGCTTCTCGACCTTTGGGCGGATCACGGCCTGGCAGTAGGGGTTCCGGTTGCCATTCAGCCGGTAGTAGTCCTGGTGGCTGACCTCGGCGGTGTAGAAAACCTTCAGCGGTTCGAGCTGCGTGACGATCGGGTCCTTCCAGTTCGCCCGCTCGGCGGTCATCGACTTTTCCGCAGCGGCCTTCTGCGCATCGCCGCGGTAGAGGATGATCGAGCGGTAGCTGTCGCCGACGTCGTGACCCTGGCGGTTCAGCGTGGTGGGATCGTGGACGTGCCAGAAGACATCGAGCAGTTTTTCGTAGCCGATTTTCTTCGGGTCAAAGTCGATCTGCACCACTTCGGCGTGGCCGGTCTTGTGCGTGCAGACCTCCTCGTAAGTCGGGTTCTCCGTGCGTCCGCCGGCATAGCCGGAGACCACGTCCTTTACGCCGTCGAGCCGCTCAAAGACGGCCTCGAGGCACCAAAAGCAGCCGCCGCCAAAGACGGCGCGTTCAAGACCGGGAGCGGGTTCGGAGGAAGGCATGGATTTCGGTTTGTCGGCGGATTGACTGACCAGCGCGAGCGCGGCCAGCGTGGCGGTGATGACGGCGAGGATGCGGATTTTCACGGTGCTGGGAATGGGAGACGGCGGAGGAAAGTTAATTCCCGGCGGAGGATTTGCCAGCCGGGAGACGGCCTTTTTCAAGCCACTGCAAGCCGCCCGGCAAATCCTCCCCGGCGAACTCGACGTGGATAACCCGGCGGTGGCGGGGATGCTCGGACGGCGCGGACGCGTGCAGCAAAAGCGGGCGCATCAGCAACACGCCGCGACGGGGCACGGCGCAGACGGTTTCGCGCGTCTGGCTGCGCCACGCCTGGATCGCCTCTGCCGCCAGCCGTCCCGCGCGGTGGGAACCGGGCAGCACGCGGAGCGCGCCGTTCGCCGCGTCGCAATCATCGAGGTGCAGGCGCAGCGTGATCATGCGCTCCAGCACTGCGACCGGCGGCTGGACGTGATGGATGCCGGCCTTGACCGACCACGGGCCGAAACCCGCGACCTCGCGCCGTTCGCTGACTGCGAGGGTCAGGTCCTGGTGCCACGCCACCTTCCAGTTTGCCTCCGGATTCTTGTCGAAGAAAAGCACGCGCACCGCGAAAGCCGCGCGCCCGAGCACCTCGCTCGCAAGGTCACGCAGCGCGGGCAGTTCAGCCAGGTCCGAGACTTCGCCGACCAGCGACGCGAGATCGCGCAGACCCGCGCTGCCGCCGGCGGGGGACGATGCAAGGTGGCGCTCCACGGCAGCGGCCACGCCGGCCACCGTCGCCTCGTCCACCACCTCCCCGATCACCGCAAAGCCGTCCTGTGCGAGCGCCGCGGGATTCGGAACCGGCGCGGTGGCGTTCATGCGAGCAGCGCTTTCGCCACCTGCCCATGCACGTCGGTGAGGCGGAAGTCGCGGCCTTGGAAGCGGTAGGTGAGGCGCTCGTGATCGAAGCCGAGAAGGTGCAAAATCGTGGCCTGAATGTCGTGAACGTGGAGCGGATTTTCGACGACGTGGAAGCCGAGGTCGTCGGTCGCGCCGTAGGTCAGGCCGCGCTTTACGCCGCCGCCGGCCATCCACATGGTAAATGCCTGCGGATGATGATCGCGGCCCATGGCGCGGCCGAGCGCGGGGTTGGTCTCGACCATCGGGGTGCGGCCAAATTCACCGCCCCAGATGACCAGCGTGTCGTCGAGCAGGCCGCGCTGTTTGAGATCGAGGACGAGCGCGGCGCTGGCGCGGTCGGTCTTGCCGCAGTTGTCGCGGAGATTGCCGGCCACGTCGGAGTGCGCGTCCCAGCCTTCGTGGTAGATGTTCACAAAGCGCACGCCGCGCTCGATCATCCGCCGCGCGAGCAGGCAGGCGCGGGCGAAGGACGGCTTGTCAGGATCGCAGCCGTAGAGCGCGAGCGTCTCCTTGGTCTCGCTTTTCAGGTCCATCAGCTCCGGCGCGGAGGTCTGGAGTTTGAAGGCCATCTCGTAATTCGCGAGGCGCGTGGCGATCTCGGGGTCGCCGTCGCGTTGCATGCGCTCGCGGTTGAGTGTGCCGATGAGATCGAGCGTGTCGCGCTGGAGCTTCGCGTCGATGCTCGCGGGGCTGCCGACATCGAGAATCGCGTCGCCCGCCGCGCGCAGGCGCACGCCGTTGTAGATCGTCGGCATGAAGCCGCTCGACCAGTTCGCCGCGCCCCCGCTGATCCCCGAGCCCGTGCTCATCACCGCAAAGGCCGGCAGCTCCTGCGTCTCCGCGCCGAGCCCGTAAAGCGCCCACGACCCGAGGCACGGACGCCCCGGCTGCTGAAAGCC
>JAYTML010000292.1:0-1864 GCA_043728655.1 Chthoniobacter sp.
ATCCTGACCTACATCCTCGCGGGCCGGCTGGCGCACAAGGACAGCATGGGCAATGGGCGCGAGATCACGGTCGGGCAGCTCCAGGCGATGAGCGCCGGCACGGGCATCACGCACAGCGAGTTCAACCCTTCTCGCACCGAGCCAGTGCATCTGCTCCAGATCTGGATCACGCCCGACAAGAAAGGGCACACGCCGCGCTATGCCGAGTGGTCGCCGGTCGCGGGTGAAAATGGCGCGCGCACCCTGCTCGCCTCGCCGGACGGGCGCGACGGCTCAGCGGCGATTCATCAGGACGCGCTGCCCTATCTGGTGAAGCTCGACGCGGGCGGCGAGGTCTCGCACCCGATCGCGCCGGGCCGCGCGGCATGGGTGCAGGTGATGCGCGGCAGTCTCTCGGTGAATGGCGAGACGCTCACCGCCGGCGACGGTGCCGCCGTGGAAAGCGAAAGCGGCATTCGGCTTCAATCGACCGAGGGCGCGGAGGCGCTGCTCTTCGACCTGGCGTAGCGGTCGGCAGTCGGGGACGGGCGGGAGCCCTTGCCTCCGAGGCGCTACTTGGCGGCCTTCACCTCGTCCCAGAGCTGATCGAGTTCGGCGAGCGTTAGCTTTTCCAAGTCCACGCCGCGCGCGGCGGCGAGCTGCTCGACGGCGCGAAAGCGGGATGAGAATTTCCGCGTGCTGCGGTGCAGCGCGGTCTCCGCGTCGAGGTGGAGTTTGCGGGCGAGATTCACGACGGTGAAAAGCAGGTCGCCCAGTTCATCCTCGATCTTCGATTCGCGCTCCGTCGCCTCGCCGGTGGAAAGCTCGGCGCGCAGCTCGGAAATTTCCTCGTGAAGTTTCTCAAAGACCGGCGTGGCGTCCGGCCAGTCGAAGCCGATGCGTGCCGCTTTCTTCTGCGTCTTCTGCGCGTGCATGAGCGCGGGCAGGCCGCCGGTGATACCGTCCAGCGCGCTCGCGGGCGCGCCGCCTTTTTCCGCGCGTTTGATTTCCTCCCACCGCTGGAGCACGGCGGCGCTGTCCGCGCAGTGATCCGCGGCGAAGACGTGCGGGTGGCGGCGGACGAGCTTCGTGGAGATTTCGCGCGCCACGTCGTCAAAGGTGAAGCGCCCCTCCTCGGCGGCGAGCTGCGCGTGAAAGACGGACTGGAGCAGGAGGTCGCCGAGTTCCTCGCGGAGATTGGCGTCGTCGCGGTTGTCGATGGCGGCGACGACTTCGTGCGCCTCCTCCAGCAGCCCGGCGCGGAGCGTGGCGTGCGTCTGCTCGCGGTCCCACGGACAGCCTCCGGGGCCGCGCAGTTTGGCGACGATCTCGATGAGCTGGTCGATCCCGGGATTGTTTGGATCAGGCGGTGTGAGGGAGGGTGTGGGTTCGGCGGCAGATGGCATGGCGGTCTGTTTCTTGATCTTAATCTTAATCCTAATCGTAATCCTCCCTGCCCGAATCGAGTAAGATTACGATTAGGATTAAGATTACGAGCCGGCCCGAAGAGCCCTCCCTAAATCCGCCACAGCGTCCGGTGCGCGCCGAACTCGGAGATTTCGCCGGTCGTTTTCCTGCCGATGTAAATGGTGATGCCGATGATGCTTGCGAAGGTGCTGACGAAAACCGCGGCCACCAGCCAGCTCGGGATGCTGGTGCCGACATGAAGCGCGGCGTAGAAGGACGCGAAGGAATCGATCGGCGGATTGGCGTGGAGGAAAATCTTCGTGATCCACGCGGTGAGGATGATGAGAAAGATGAAGGTGTAGTTTCGCCTGAGCCGCCGGCCCACGGCCTCGAATGCGCTGATCTTGAACGACGGCAGCAGCAAATCCTCGCACACCAGCTTCTGCCACTCGCCCTGGAGGAGCTTCGTATTCTGCGC
>JAYTML010000293.1:0-3877 GCA_043728655.1 Chthoniobacter sp.
GCGTGCCGCCAGTCTCGGCCCGGTGAAAATCCAAGTCGAAAACCGCCAGCGCACCGTGCCTGTGAATCTCGCATGGCTCCGGCGCTTTGCGGAGACGGCGCTGGAAAAGTGCGCGCGCCATTCCGCCGACGGGCGCTTTGCCCTCGCGCAGCTCCCGGAGATCGAGGTCGCCATCGTCTCCGATCGCGTGATCGCGCGGGTGCATCGCCAGTTCATGGGCATCCCCGGCGCGACAGACGTCATCACTTTCGCCCACGGCGAGATCGTCATGAGCGCGCAGACCGCCGAGGCGCATGCCCGTGATTTCGGCCACCCGACCGGCCAGGAGCTCGCCCTTTACACCGTCCACGGACTGCTGCATCTGAATGGATATGAGGACGCCACAGCGCGCGACGCGGCCCGGATGCACCGGACCCAGGATCGCGTGCTGAAGGCTTGCCTCGCCTCACTCCCCGTGCCTTGAATCCCCATCCCATGTCCTCCCCCGCCACTCCCCGCCGCTTCCAAACCCTCGCCCTGCTCATCGCCGCCGCGCTCGCCGTGCCGTGCGCCCGTGCGCAGGACGGCCAGACCGTCGATATCGCGCAGATGCTCCAGGCGCTGCGCCAGCTCCGCGAGCAGACCACGACAAAGGCCAAGGCCGACAAACAGCGCGCGATCCAGGAGGTGAGCGCCGCCGCCGCGAGCGGCGAGAGCGCGGTCATCGCGTGGGAGAAGGCCGTGATGGCGACGCATTTCGACGGCGTGACGAAAGAGGCGACCGCCTTCAAGGCGTGGCGCGACGGCGAGGGCGAGGCGCTCAAGGAACCCGAGGCCAAAAATGCCGCCCGGCTTTATTTCCAGTGGCTGGCGCTCACGCTCCAGCGCTCCAGCGGCACCCCGGTGAAAGAGATGCTCCCCTCGATCCTGAACTACACGAAGGAGCTGCTGAACGACCAGGCGGCGATGGACAGCCTCGAGGACACCATCAGCCGCGAAAAGGAGCGGGCCGCCGGCAAGCGCGGCCCGCAGCGCAAATCCAACGACGGCGACGAGAAAAAAATGCACGACAGCATCCTCAACCGCCCGCTCGGAGGCAGCATGGTGGTGCAGTGGCTGAAACTCGGCGACTGGGTGGCGGTGGAAAAGTGGGAGCAATCCCCCGGCAACTACGACGGCATCTTCGACAAGATCATCCTGCCGGAGCTTCGCGCCCAGCGCGACCAGCGCGTGCTGGAGTACTGGGACATGAAGATCAAACGGGAGAGCGAAAACGCGTCGAAATCGAAGCTGGAATTTGACCGGGACAAGTTCAACACGGGGCGGCTCCCGCACCTCCTCTGGAAGCGGGCCAGCGACCTGGCGCTGCTTGGCTTCAAGAACCGCGCGGCCAATGACATGTTCAATCTCATCCGCAAGTACCCGACCCACCCCGATGCCGGCGAGTGGATGGGCAAGCTCGAGGAGATGCTCATGCCGCCCGTGCCCGCGCTGCCGGCGGTCGCTCCCGCCGCCCCGACCGCCCCTGCCCCAGTGGCTCCGGTCGCTCCATCGGCTTCCGTGGTGCCGCCGCCCGTGCGGTAGCAGTTTTTTTGAAATGCCGTGGCCGGGACGCTGATCGAGCAGGAGACGGAGACAGAGGACGCGCTCGATGTGCCGTGGCAGGTGGTCGTCCACAATGACCCCGTGAACCTCATGAGCTACGTCGCGCAGGTCTTCCAAAAGGTCTTCGGCTTCACCCGCGAGCGCGCGGAAAAGCACATGCTCGAAGTCCACCGCCAGGGTCGCTCCATCGTCTGGACCGGTGGCCGCGAGCGCGCCGAACTCTACGTGCAGCAGCTCCACGCGTGGCTCCTCCTCGCCACCATCGAGCGCACCTCCTGACCATGCGCGCCTTTCGCATCGATGCCGACACCATCGAGGTGTCCCGGATCGGCTTCATCGAGGGCGCGATCCTCTGGCGCCTCGCCGCCGCGGCCGATCCGTCCGGCAGCCGCGCCGCGCAGGAGCGGCTCGCCAGCACCCCCACCGCCGGCGCCGAGCCGGGGCTGGATGAGGATTGGAAAGAGCACGTCCTCCCCGAGCTGCAGACGCTCTTTGCCTCGGCGGTGGAAATCGTCCGCTTTGATCTCGTCAGCACCTGGCTTAGCCCAGGGGCGGATGCCAGCGTGCGCGTGCCGGTGAAGCACGTCGAAGCCTGGCTGCTCGCCCTCAATCAGGCGCGGCTCGCCCTCGCCGCCCGCCACGCCCTGACCGAGGAGACGATGACCCGCCGCCCGCCCGACGATCTCCAGCCCGCCACGCTCGCGCGCCTGTTCGTGGATTTCTTTGGCGGCCTCCAGCAGCTCCTCCTCGAAGCCGCCGAGCAGGATTCTGAAACGCAGGAGGATTGAAGGCGGCGGTTGCCCGCGGGAACGCCGTCTGGTACATCGCGCAGACCATGAAATGTCTCCTCCCCGTCATCGCCGTCCTCGCGCTCTCCGTCCGCCTTTTCGCGGCGGACGCGCCGCTCAATGAACTCACCGCCGCCGAAAAGGCCGCCGGCTGGAAACTCCTCTTCGACGGCAAGGACGCGAGCGCCTGGTGGCGCGGCTACAAAAAGGACAAACTGCCCGAAGGATGGAAAGCCGAGGATGGCGCGCTCGTCCGCCACGGCGGCGGCGACATCATCACCAAGGAGCAGTTTGAGAGCTTCGAGTTTTCCGTGGATTGGAAGATCAGCGAAGGCGGCAACTCGGGCGTCATGTTCAAAGTGCAGGAGACCGACAAGCCGCCGTACGGCACCGGACCGGAGGCGCAGATCCAGGACAATGTGAAAGGCCACGACCCGCAAAAGGCCGGCTGGCTCTACCAGCTTTACCCCGCATCCGTGGACACGACCAAGCCGGTCGGCGAGTGGAATACTTTCGTCCTCAAGATCCAGAAGACGCCCGCCGGAACCTACAAAGGCGAGCACTGGATGAACGGCACGAAGTATGTGGAATACGAGATCGGCTCCGACGACTGGAAGGCGAAGCTCGCCAAGTCGAAGTTCGCGACGTGGGAGGGCTTTGGCACCTCGCCGAAAGGCCACCTCTGCCTCCAGGACCACGGCAACCTCGTTTCCTTCCGCAACATCAAGATCCGCGAGCTGAAATAGCGCGCGGCACCTCCGCCTCCGGGAGCTGCACGAGCACCGGCTCGCGTGCCGTATCCAGCCATCGCGCCAGCGCCGCTAGGTCGCGCTCGCGCAGCACGGTACAGCCCGCTGTGCCGCGGCGGCTGCCGCTCCAGAGGTGGAGAAAAATGCACGAACCCGCGCCTGGCACGCTGCGCGGATTGTGCGCCACCGCGAGGCCGAGCGCGTAGTCCGGCATCGCGCTCATGCGCTCCGACGAGCGCCAGTCCGGCTGCACGATCCCCGCCCGGTCCACGATCCGGTTGTAAAAGCGCGAAGCCGGATCATCGACCGCCTCCAGCGTCGGCGTGAGGAGCTGCGCCGGCAGCTTCAGGCCTGCGATTTTCGCCGCCGAACCAAACGCCCCGGTGAACCGGAAGACGCCCGCCGGCGACCGGCGGTCGCCCTCGCGCTTGCGCGGTGCCTCGCCGCGCGGCTCCACATGCAATCCCAGTCCCCACGCCAGCCCGCGCTCGCCCAGCAGCGCCGCCACGGGCATCCCCACCGCCACCCACGGCGCATTCGGAGCCGCGCGCTCAAAGCGCCGCACTGTTGCCGCCGACACGTTCCAGTCCGCCGCTGTCACCAGCACCAACTGCCCGCACCTGGGCGGGATCGCGCTCCCGATATCAGCGGCAGGTACGGTCATGCGGAAGGCAAGCAGGGTGAGGATGGCGGCGGTCCGCATGGCGGGGCGACCATAGCGGGATTGGCAGCCTGCCGCGGCACATTTCGCCCCGG
>JAYTML010000294.1:0-2584 GCA_043728655.1 Chthoniobacter sp.
CCGCGCGGAAAACATTCGCCGACTCCCGGCATCCGGTGAAAGTTCGCCGCCCGTTTTGGACTCCCACGTTTCACTGACCACGCTGCTCCGCGGCCCTGAGCCGCCGCTCGCGCTCGCGCCGATGCAGGACGTGACGGACCTGCCTTTCTGGAAGCTGATGACCGCGTACGGCGGCGCGGACCTTTACGTCACGGAATATTTTCGCGTTCATCCCGACTCGCGGCTCGATCCTGTGATCGTCTCCTCAATCACGAAGAATCCGACGGGCAGGCCGGTCGTCGCGCAGATGATGGGCAATGACATCCCGGCCCTCGTCCGGGCCGCGCGCGAGTTGCAGGAGCTGCCGGTGGCGGCGGTCGATCTGAATCTCGGCTGCCCGGTGCCGATCGTGTATCGCAAGTGCGCCGGCGGCGGCCTGCTGCGCGATCCGCAGCGGATCGATGGCATCCTCGGCGCGCTGCGCGAGGCGGTGCGGATTCCCTTCACGGTCAAGACGCGTCTTGGATTTGAGGACTCGGAGGGGTTCGACGACCTCCTGCCGATTTTCGCAAAGCACTCGCTCGATCTGCTGACGGTGCATGGGCGCACGGTGAAGGAGATGTATCGGAGCGCAGTGCATTACGACTTCATCGCGCGGGCCGTGGCGGCGATGCCGTGTCCGGTGCTGGCAAACGGGAATGTCTCCTCCGCCCCGAAGGCAGCCGAGGTGCTGGCGCTCACAGGCGCGCGCGGGCTGATGATCGGGCGGGGCGCGATCCGCAATCCGTGGATCTTCCGCCAAATCCGCGAGCATCGGCGAGGCGAGGCGATCTTCCGGCCGTGCGGTCGCGACGTGCTCGGATACATCCACGCGCTTTACGAGGCCGTCTGCACGCCGGACTTCGCGGAGATCTCGCAGGTGCAGAAGATGAAGAAGTATCTCAATTTCATCGGCCTCGGCGTGGAGCCGACCGGCGCGTTTCTGCACGCGATCCGGCGCGCGATGACGCGGGCGGAGTTCTTCCGCATCTGCGCCGAGCACCTCGACCACGGCGAGCTGATGCCGCTCGAACCTTTTCCCATCGCGCTCAAGCCGCACGATGTCCTCGCCGGCGAGCACGCGTAGCGCGCTCACGAGGCGCTCGGTCGCCCGGAGTCCCGGTTGATTTTACGGGTTTCTTGGAGCGAGAATCGAAACTCAAAACGCGTGTCATCCTGAGCGGAGCGAAGGCGGAAAGGCGGGCGCAGCGCAGCCGAAGGACCTCGGCGGTTCGTTCACGTATAGAGCTTCATAGGACCGCCGAGGTCCTTCGACTCCGCGCCCAAAGCGGCGCTCCGCTCAGGATGACACGCGATTTTTAAGCACCGATTTCGGTCGTCACAGCGGCTCGATGGTCATCGCGCCCGTGGTCATCGTCCAGGCGTCGGCTGCGGACATGTGTTTGAGTTCGTGTCCGGCACCCCATGAGTCTGAGTAAATGATGTCCTCTTTCTTGGCATTGTAGCCAACGATGAGACGCGCGTGCCCGCTGGTTCCTCCTGCGATCCCCGGCTCCGGCTCCGGAACCACCCCGAGGATCATCATCCAAAGCATTGGGGTGCCCTCGTCAATCCCGCTTCGGATCTGACGCTGGAACCGGTTTAGATCGGATTTGTTCTTCGTGCGCACCTCCTTCAGCAAGTCCGGTTTCATGAGCCGATAAACTTCCGTCACATCCATGCCCCGGCGGTCGTCAGGAATTGTCGCGCTCGATTCGCGTTTTGCCACCCGATTGTACTCGGTGATCAAGCGAGCGAAGTCTGCGGAATTCCAAGGCTCAACCTCGCGGACACGAAATTTCATCCGAGAACCAAGTTTCTTGAGCGTTTCAACCATCACCGCCGTGCTAAGGGAGCGCTGCCACGAGACGTTGGCTGCCTGGGCGAGTTCGTGCGCATCCACGCCAATCCCGTAATAGCGCATCACGCGTTCCGTGTTCGCGAGAATGCTAAAGCCGTTTTGCCCCTGGTTGACCATCGGAATCCCATCCAGCCAAACATCGCCGGTTTCCTCGTTCCGTTTCACGTGCGCCGCGCCGGAAAATTTTGCCGTCCCCGGCGTCGGCACCGGCGCCGCGCCAAGCCGTCCGGTGGTCTTGGCGGGCGGCGCAATTTCCAGCCGCACAAACTCCGGTCGGAAAGGAATGCCGCGCGCCTTGACCTCTTTGGTTACGCTGTATTCGAGGAGGATCTGAACGCGGTCATTTTTCCAGATGACCCCGTCCGCCTTGACCGCATTCGTCGGGTCTTTTCCGCGCACGGAATACTTTACCTTCGCAACTTCGGTTACGGCGTCCATCGACCGCGCCACGAACGCGCGGAATTTGTCTTCCGGCCAATCGGGTTCGATGCCGCGTGCATAAAGCGTGAAGACGACATCCTTCAGCTTTTCCCCTTCAAACCGCACAACGCTCTCTGCCACAGGCAGACCGAACATCGTCATATTCAATCGGGCGACACGCGCCGAATCGCGAAGATTCGACGTCCATTGGTAGCCGAGCCGCCCAGCCGTCGCCATGAGAGCATCCGGCTTGGTTTCCCAAAAATCCTCGGGCGCAAAGAGCGG
>JAYTML010000295.1:0-1587 GCA_043728655.1 Chthoniobacter sp.
GCCGCAGCGTGTGCGAGATCTGCGCGATGTGCGCGACCTGCTTCATCGACGACGTGATGAACGTCGCCACGCACTCCCACGCCGGCTGCCGCACCAGCCTCATCCCGTGGCAAAACCGCGCCGCCTCCGCCATCGCCGGATCGCCGGGGAAGGTCGCGCACATTTCCGCCAGCGGATGATCGAGCGCCAGGTAGCGCGCCGCCGTCTCCTCCATCCCCGCCGGCACGATTACGCTCCCGCCCCGCTGCTCCACATAGAGCGCCGCATCGCCGACCGCGCCGAGCCACCCCGCGCCCTCGCGCACCCAGTGAAACACCTGCCCGCAGCCGAGCGTGGACTCCAGATCCAGCTCCGGCGCCGCCACCTCCGACAATCCGGCAGCGCCCGCCGCGCTCACTGGATGAAATAGCTCAGATTCTCCAGCTCGATCGCCAGATCGACATTGTTCACCACCACATTGTCCGGCACCTGCAGGATGATCGGCGCGAAGTTCAGGATCGCCAGCACGCCCGCCTTGACGAGGTCATTGGCCACCTCCTGCGCCACCATCGCCGGCACCGTCAGGATCGCCATTTTGATGTGATGCTCGCCGACGAAATCGCCCAGCCTCGTCATCGGCAGCACTTCCACCCCCAGCGCCCGCGCCCGCGTCTTTGTCGCGCTCACATCGAACGCGGCCACCACCTCGAAGCCCTCCTTTGCAAAGCCCTGGTAGCGCAGCAGCGCCGCACCCAGATGCCCCGCACCGACCAGGATCACGGGCTGCAGCCGCGTCGTGCCGAGCACGTCCGTGAGCTGCTTGCTCAGCGCCTCCACGCTGTAGCCCAGCCCGCGCGTGCCGAATTGCCCGAAATAGGTCAGGTCCTTCCGCAGTTGCGTCGGCTTCACGCCCGCCGCCTTCGCCAGCGCCGCCGAGGACACCGTCACCGTCTTTGTTGTCCTCAGCCGCTGGAGCGCCCGGTAGTAGAGCGAGAGCCGATAGACCGTTTTCCTGGGAATGACCAATTTCGACATTTTGTGAAAAAGCGCGTGAAAGCGCGCTTTCATACGTGAAGCCCGCCGCCTTGCAAGCACCCGCCTGACGCCGCCGAAGATTGTTTGGGATTTCGAGTTTCGGATTTCCCAATCCGGCACCATTGTCCGCGCTCTCAATTTTCCACACACCATGCGCCTCAATCGTTTTCTCGCCTCCGCCGGCCTCGGCTCACGCCGCGGCGTGGAGGAGCTCATCACCGCCGGCCAGGTCCGCATCAATGGCCACGTCGTCACCGACCTCGCCACCCACGTCGGCCCGGAGGACAACGTGAAAGTCGGCGCGCGGATCGTCCACAAGCAGACCTCGCTCACCGCAGTGCTCGCCAAGCCGCGCGGCTTTGTCTGCACCGCCGACGACGAATGCGGGCGCCGCACCATCTTCGAGCTGCTGCCCACAAACTGGCCGCGCGTCCACCACGTAGGTCGGCTCGACATGGAGAGCGAGGGCCTGCTCATCGTCACCAATGACGGCGACCTCTCCCTCGCCCTCACCCATCCGCGCTACAAGATCGACAAGGAATACGAGGTCATCATCGACAAATCCTTCGACCT
>JAYTML010000296.1:0-3261 GCA_043728655.1 Chthoniobacter sp.
CGGCCCAGTCGGGGTCGTGGGTGGCGTTGTCCACATAGACGTTGTGGACGTAGGTGCGCCGGTTCGTCATCAGGTTGTAGCCGGGATTGTACGGGTAGCAGACGAGGAAATCGTCGGGCCGCGAGTACGCGAAGACGGTGTCGCGCACGGTGGTGAGGGTCGCGACCTGGCGCTTGAAATCGCGGACGCGCACGCCGTTTTCGCCGGCGAATTTCGTCTCACGGCCAAAGCGCGCGGCGATGGTGCCGGCGGAGGGATGCTGAAGGGCGAAGGTGGCATACGCGGCGAGATGCGCGAGGAAGACGGCGGCGAGCGCCGAGACGAGCAGCCTCCTCGGCAGGCCGGGCTTTTCGCCGCGCGGCCAGAGCAGCGCCACGCACGCAGTCATGGCGAGGATGTAGCCGGGCATGAACTCGGAGAGGTGAGGCCGGTCGGGCCGGAAGAAAAAGAACTGCGGAAAGGTGGTGAGCGAGCCTCCGACGAGGAGCAGCCATTTCATGGGATGCTCGCCGAGGGTAAACTCGCCGTGCAGCACGCGCCGGGCAAAGCCGAAGACGCCGCCGAGGAGGAAAAGGCCGAAGCCGAAGAACGGCGCATAGGTGAGAAATGCGTGCAGGCGATCGCGCATGCTGCCGTGGCCCCAGATGTCCGCGAGCGGGCGGCGGCTCAGGATCGAGCGGTCGATGACGGGCGCAGCCGGAGCGGCCGGCTCGGCGGGCGCAGTCTCGACGACCGGCGCCGGCGCCGACTGCGGGAGAGCGGCGGGAGTGGCGGGAGTGGCGGGCGTGCCGATCTGGTCGCGCAATCCGCTGCGCAGCGCGCCGATCCACTCCGGCACCTGCGCGACGAGCTGCGACTCCACGCCGAGCCCGCGCAGATAGAAGTACGGCGGCACGTGCACCGCCACGCTCATCACCGCCACGAGCGCCGCGCCGCCGAGCATGCGCGCGAACCGCTGCGCCGGCGCGAGCCGTTTCTCCAGCAGCACGAGGAGCAGCAGCAGCGCCCAGATGACGCCGAAGAAGATGGCGATCTCCACGCGCACGAGCGCCGTGAGACCGAGCACCGCGCCGCCGAGCGCGGTGGCCGCGAACCATTTCCACCGCGCGGCCGGATCCGTGCAGATGAGGTGGATGAGGCAGGCGGTGTTCGCCATCCCGGCGAGCGGGATGTAGTTCTTGAACTGCGAGCCGGGCAGCGCGACGAGCGCCAGCCCCACGGCCACGCCCAGCCAGCGCGGGCCGCCCACGCGTTTCACGATCGCGCAGCCGAGCAGCGCGGTGATCGTGGAGAGGGCGAAAAAGAACGCGCGCGCCGCGAGGTAGTCCACCCCGGTGAGATGGAAGAGCCCGACGACCGGGTAGAACCAGCCGACGTTGTAGCCGAGCGCCACGTCGGCCCACGGGCGCTCGCCCTGCATGAGCCGCTGGGCCACGAGGCACACGGTGCCGCCCTCGTCGTGCGAATTGAACCAGTAGCGCACGTAGCTGCCGTAGTACGCGAGCGCGGCGCCCACGATGATGAGTGTCGGCAGCCATCGGCGCCATGCCGCGTCTTTTCCCGGCGGCGGAGGGCATGCCGCATTTTCCTGCGCTAAAGAGCTGTTCACCCGGCGGAAACTAGATTCTTTCTCCGCACCGTGAAACATCAAACTCCCGAGCCGTCCGAAGCAGAGATCCCGCGCATCGAGGTGCCGGTGCAGGTCATGTTTTTCGACACGGACTGCGCCGCTGTCGTCCACAATATCGCCTACCTCCGCTTCATCGAGACGGCGCGCACGCTGCTCGCGGAGCAGCTCGGCATGGGGCTGGTGGAAATGGCGCGCACGAAGCTGTACCCCGTCGTGCTGCGGACGGAGATCGACTACAAAAAGCCCGCGGTGCTCGGCGACAAGCTCATCATCCACGGCCGGCTGGAAAGCGTGGACCGGCTCCGTTTCTGGTGCGCCTTTGAGATCCGCCGGCCGGCCGATGGCGCGCTGCTGGTGGCGTCGCGCCAGATGCTCGCGGTCATCCAGATGCCGCCGGGGAAACCGATGCGCCTGCCCGCGGAGTGGGGCCAGCGTTTCGCGCATCTCCAGCCCGCGCGCCCGCCGCGCGGCGGCGGTGGTTCGGGAGTGGCGACCGCTGACTAGCCCGCTCTCACCCCTCGCGATACGTCCCGCCCGTCACGCCGAGCTGCGACTGCGCGCGCAGCTCGCGCCACAGCTCGCCGCCTTCGCGCTCGCCGCCGAGCAGCGTCTGGTAGGCGCGGATGACACGCGCGGAGTCGTCCGCATTTTCCTCCAGCAGCTCGATGCGGAAGTCGCGCAGCCCCGCGCCGGCGAGCTGCTGAAAAAACCGCGCGCCCGTCTGCGGCACGGCATTGAAGAGCGTATTGCGGCAGCCCACATCCGCGCGCAGCGGGTGTTCCACGCCCACGCGGTCGCGCAGGTGGACGCGATGCGTTTCGCACGGCCGGCCGCAGTCGAGGAAGGTCGTCCCTTTCGACATGAACGCCGCGAAAACGCAGTGCTCCATGTGAAACATCGGCATGTGCTGGTGGATCGTGAGCTCGAACCACTCCGGCGGCGCGCCGGCCAGCAGATCGAGCACCTGCTCGATGTTCAGATCGTAGCTCACCGTCACGCGCTCCAGCCCGGCGCCGATGAAATGCTGCGCGGTCAGCGGGTTCGCCACGTTGAGTGAAAAGTCGCCCACCCGCCGCAGCGGACTCGCGGCGAAATGCGCGATCGCCCCGAGATTGCGGATGAGCACGCCGTCCGGCTCCGCATTTTCGATGAGTTTGAAAAAGCCCTCCTCGCCGGCCTTTTGAATCCGCGGCGTCGCCAGGAAAATCCGCGCGCCTCCGGCCACCGAGCGCACCCGCACGACTGCGTCCTTGTAGCGCCGGATGTCCTCGAAATCCGCATACACCTCCCCGACACCGCACGTCAGCGCCGCGTCGAGCTGTTCCATCGTGCGGCAAAGCACGCGCAGGGTGGCGCCGCGCTCCGTCGCCTCGGGTGTGCCGCGCGCGGCGCGGGAGAAAACCTCCCGCCACGAATCCGCCGACTCCGCGCGCACCACCGCCCGCGCGGCGTCCAGTTGGAAAACCAGCTCCCGCCGCAGCCGGTTCAGCTCGCCGATCGGCAGGATCACTTCGCCCTCCAGCGCGTTCTCAAATTCCCCCAGCGCGTACCCGCTTTCGCCAAAACGCCCGAGATGCTCCCGCAGTTTTTCCAACGTGAGCGGCGCTGTGCGCGCCTCTTGCAGTGGGATC
>JAYTML010000297.1:0-4825 GCA_043728655.1 Chthoniobacter sp.
GAAATCGCGTCCGCGGAACTGCCGGGTTTCGCAAAGAGGGCTTTGGTGTCGTCGAGGCTTTGATGCGTGTGGATGACCTTTTGTAGCAACATGGAGAGAAGGGAGTTTGGTGTTCAGCCACCGGTTTAGCACTGCCAGTGCCAGTGCCATTTTTCAGAGAAAAGCGCCCACTGAGTACCTTGGGCGGTGTCTTTAAAAAGGACAGATGTGTCCGCTCCGCGCCTCAACTCACGCGCTGGGAATCGCGATGCGCGTCTGCCCGTGGCCGATCTCCCACAGGACAGGGACGTCCAATAGATCTTCGAGAATCGCGCGGTTTGTGGTCGTGGCGATGTCGGGCGTGGCGTCGCCGGGAGTCGTGTGATTCAGGATGATCCCGGCGCACTCCAGTCCGCTGGCGCGGATCGCCTGCACGGTAAGCAGCGTGTGGTTGATCGCGCCGAGCCGGTTCGCCACGACCACGGCGACAGGCAGCGCGAACTCGGCCGCGAGATCGCTCAAAAAGAAGTCGCGCGTGATCGGCACGAGCCAGCCGCCCACGCCCTCGACGATGAGCGACTCATGCGCACCGCGGAGCCGGGCGAAGGTCTCGCGAATCAGCGCGAGGTCGATGGCGCGGTTCTCGATGATCGCGGCCGTGTAAGGCGCGGCCGGCGGACGCAGCCAGACGGGATTCACATCATTGAGGGGAATCGCGCCGCCGCAGGCCGCGTGCAGCGCCTCCGCGTCCTCGCGACTGCCGCAGCAGATCGGCTTCATGCCCACGGCATCGCGTCCCGCCTCCCGCAGCGCGCGCACGAGCAGCGCGGCGACATGGGTCTTGCCGACGTCCGTGTCGGTGCCGGTGAGAAAGAGATTCATTGGGCTGCTGGCGACTCCCGTCCTGGGGACACTGCCAGACGTGCTACGCGCCGATCGCTTCGCCGATCGCCCCGGCGATCCGGTCCGCCTGCGCATTGATCCGGTCGCCGTCGCGGCCCTCGATCAACAGCCGGATTTTCGGCTCGGTGCCGCTGTAGCGCAGCAGCACGCGGCCCGCGCCGGCCAGCTCCTGCTCCGCTTCGGCGACGAGCTTGAGCACGTCGGGGAGCTGCTCCAGCGGAGGCTTCTCCCGCACCTTCATGTTCCGCTGCGCCTGCGGGTATTTTGAAAGGCAGCGCTTGAGTTCGCTCAGCGGCTTCCCGGTTTCAGACATGATGCGCAGGATCTGCAGCGCGCTGACGATGCCGTCGCCGGTGGTGGAGAAGTCCCGGAAGATCATGTGCCCGCTTTGCTCGCCGCCGACGTTGAGATCCTGCTTCATCATCGCCTCGATCACGTAGCGGTCGCCCACTTTCGTGCGGAGCACGCGGCCCTCGTGTTTTTTCAAAGTCTCATCGAGTCCGAAATTGCTCATCACCGTGGCGACGAGCGTGTTCTGCGCGAGCCGTCCCCGTTTGATGAAATCAAGCGCGGCGATGGCCATGATCTCGTCGCCGTCCACGACGTCGCCATTTTCGTCGCACAGCAGCACGCGGTCGGCGTCGCCATCGTGGCTGATGCCCACCTGCGCCTTTGTCTCCTTGACGATGCGCTGGATTTCCTCCGGGTGGGTGCTGCCGCAGTCGCGGTTGATGTTGCGGCCGTTCGGCGTGTTGTGGGCGATGATCGCGTCGGCTCCGAGCTCGCGGAGGATGCACGGCGTGGACTTGTAGGCGGCGCCGTTCGCGACATCCACGGCGATGCGCATGCCGTCGAGCGTCAGCCCGCGCGGAAAGCTCTGCTTGGCATACTCGACATAGCGTCCGAGCGCGTCGTCGATGCGCCTGGCGCGGCCGATCTGGCCGGCGGTGGGGCGGATGTTTTCGATCTCGCCGCTGAAGACGAGATCCTCGATCCGCTGCTCCACCTCGTCGTCGAGCTTGTAGCCGTCATGGCGGAAAAATTTGATGCCGTTGTCCTCATACGGATTGTGCGAGGCGCTGAGGACGATGCCCGCGTCCGCGCGCAGTGAGCGCGTGATGTAGGCGGTGCCCGGCGTGGGCAGCGGGCCGATGAGGAGCACGTCCGCGCCGAGCGACATGACGCCGGCGGCGAGCGCGTTTTCCAGCATGTAGCCGGAAAGGCGCGTGTCCTTTCCGATGACGATGGTGGGGCGGCCGTTTGAGCGCCCCGCGAGCACGCTCATCTCGGTGAAGATGTGCGCCGCCGCGCGGCCCAGCTTGAGGGCGGTCTCCGCGGTGACGGGTTCGATGTTCGCAGTGCCGCGGACGCCGTCGGTGCCGAAGATCTTGCGCTCGCCGTTGCCGTTGGCCTTTGCGGGAGCCTTACTTTTTTGAGGGGTTGCCATAGCGGGATTTGTCGAACTGGAATTTGTCCTCGGCCTTCTGCTGCTCGATCTCGAACTGAAACCTAGAACGCGAGGTGGTCGGTTCGACGCTCTTTCGGATGACCGACCACAGGATGAGGGCGAGCACCAGGGACAGGACCTTTGCCAGCCAGTTGTTGAGGATCGTTTTCATCTTTGAGGGCGAAGAGCTGGGCGAGCCGGCGGCCGAAGCTTTCCGGGTCGAAGTTTCTTTCGATGACGCCGCGGTGGCAAAGGGAAACCACGCCGGTCTCCTCCGAGACGACGATGATGATGGCGTCGCTTTCCTCCGTGAGGCCGAGCGCCGCGCGGTGCCGCAGGCCGAGCGCGCGGTCGAGATCGGCCCGCTGCGTGACGGGAAAGATGCACGCGGCGGAGACGATGCGGTCTCCGCGGATGATGATCCCGCCGTCGTGCAGCGGGGTCTTCGGGAAAAAAAGGCTGACCACCAGCTCGCTCGAAAGCGCGCAGTCGATCTTCACGCCGCTCTCCGCAAAGCTCTCGATATTCTGCCCGCGCTCGATGGCGATCAGCGCGCCGAGTTGGCGGTTGGCGAGGTCAAATGTCGTCTCGCGCACGAGGTCGAGCGTCTCGCGGTTCTGCTGCTGGCCGAAGAAAATGCGGTTGCCGCCGAGCGCCGCGAGCCCGCGCCGCAGCTCGGGCTGGAAGATGATGACCAGCGCGATCGCGAGCACCTTGGACAGGCTCTCGAAGATCGAGCCGATGACCATGAGGCCGAGGAGCTGCGAGAGAAGCGTGACGCTCAGGAAGATGACGACGAGGCCCACCAGGACGTTCGCGCCCGGCGTGCCGCGAAAAAAGCGCCAGATGAAATAGATCGCGACCGCGAGGACGGTGATTTCGAGCCCGTCCTTCCAGTGCAGTGCCGCAAACTCGGTGAGGCTGGCGAATGTCATGCCGAGGCCTCCGGGGAGAGAATCGCCTCGGTCATGCGCAGCGCCTCGGCATTTGGCCGGACGTCATGGACGCGAAAGACGGACGCACCGCGCGCCCGGCCGTAGCTCGTGAGGGCGACGGTCGGCCACGCGCGGTCTTCCGCGGCGGCTGTGCCGAGCACCGTTCCGATGAATGACTTTCGTGAGACGCCGAGAACCAGCGGCCGCTCGCCAACCCGCATGGATGCGAGGTTTCGGATCAGGGCAAGATTGTGCGCGAGGGTCTTTCCAAACCCAATTCCGGGATCGAAGGCGAGGCGCAGCGGGTCGATGCCGCAGCGTAGGCAGCCGTCAAATGTTTGTCTAAAAAATTCCCGGATTTCCGCCGTGACATCGCCGTAGTGCGGCGCTGCCTGCATGTCGCGGGGCGTGCCCTGCATGTGCATGGTGATCGCGCCGGCCCCGCTTTCCCGGACGACCTCGCGCATGGCCGGGTCGCGCAGGCCGGTGACATCGTTGATGATCTCCGCGCCAGCGGCGACGGCGGCGCGCGCGACGGCGGGTTTCATCGTGTCGATGGAAAGTACGGAGCGCGAAGATCGGAATGCGGCGTCTGCGGCGAGGCGCTCGATGACGGGGAGGACGCGCTGCATTTCCTCCGCCTCGCTGACGGAACCCGCGCCGGGGCGGGTGGACTCGCCGCCGATGTCGATGATCTCCGCGCCTTCCGAGGCGAGGCGCAGCGCGTGGGTCACGGCGCTCGCCGGGTCGGCGAACTGCCCGCCATCGGAGAATGAATCCGTGGTGACATTGACCACGCCCATGATGAGCGCGCGGCGCGTGAGGTCGAAGGTGCGGGTTTTCGTCTGCCAAATCATTTGCGGAACCCGCGCGGAATGGTGCAACAATCCGATTCGGGCAGGCGTAAGGAATACGCGCTCGCCAAGAGCCTCCAATCGAAAACCACCATGAATGCCACCGCCACCCAGCCCGCCTCCAGCCGTCCAGGCCAGTTTCCGCCTTTCAGCCTCACGCGGCTTCTGCGCACCGTTTTTGACCCGAAGCGCGGGGAGCGCGTGTGCGTGCTGATCGATCTGGAAAAGCCGCGCGAGGTCGAGGGCTTCCGCTTTCTGCAAAACCCGGACCTTTCCATCCAGCGCCACGCGCATGACGTGATCTACCAGGGGCTGCGTCAGGGCACGATGGCGGAACTCGGACTCGAAGGCGGCGAGATGTTTGCCTACGAAATAACCGGCGGCAGCAATCTCGACCTGCCGGAGACGGGCTTCGCGACGGACGGGCGCGAGATCGACCTGGCGGAGGACGTTTACAAGAAATACGGCCTCGTGCTGTGCGTCTCTACCTACTCCGCGACGGCGCCGCTGACGGCGTTCGCGAAGAGATACGGATTCCGTGGCGCGACGATGCACGGGATGAACCAGATCATCCTGAGCTCCGGGCTGGCGGTGGACTACTTCGAGGTGAGCCGGCAGGCGGAGAAGCTGCGGCTCGGGATGACGCGGGCGGAGTGGGTGGAGATCGACTTCGTCTTTGAAAACCGCACGCACACGCTGCATCTCGA
>JAYTML010000298.1:0-2358 GCA_043728655.1 Chthoniobacter sp.
CTGCCGGCACGCGTTTTTACGGGCGGACATTGAGCGTGGTGTCCCTCTTAATCCTAATCCCCTCCGCCCTTCCATTGCGGCTTCCAGCCGCCGATTAAGATTAAGATGAAGAGTAAGATTAAGAAGATGAGTTCGAATTGATGGACGAGTGGAAATACAAACCCGCCGGCGACCAAGGGCTGGAGCCGGGCGCGAGCTTTCGCAGTCTGAAACGCGAGGCCGGGCTTGTGGCTTCCGTGACGCAGGCGGCGTGGCGCGTGGCGGTGCGTGCGTATCTGCGCGGCTACCACCGGCTGCGCGTGGAGGGCATCGAGCACATCCCGGCCAAGCCGCCGTTCGTGATGATCGCCAACCACGCCAGCCATCTCGATGTGCTCACGCTCGGAGCGGCGCTGCCCTGGCGGCTGCGGCGGCACGCCTTTCCCATCGCGGCTGGCGATGTCTTTTTTGAAACGCCCACCGTGTCCGCTTTCTCCGCGATGATGCTGAACGCGCTGCCCATGTGGCGGAAGCGCTGCGGCTCCCATGCCATGCAGGAGCTGCGCGACCGGCTCATCGGCGACCCGGCGATCTACCTCCTCTTCCCCGAGGGCACGCGCAGCCGCGACGGGTCGATGAGCCCGTTCAAGCCCGGCCTCGGCATGATGATCGCCGGAGCACCCGTGCCGGTTGTTCCGTGCTGGATCGAGGGCGCATTCCACGCGTTTCCTGCGGCGTCGAAACTGCCGCGACCCGTTCCGATCACTCTGCGCGTCGGCGCGCCGCTCACCTTCGCCGAAGTGCCAAACGAGCGCGCAGGCTGGAAAGACATCGCCGCGCGCCTGGAAGCCGCGGTGGCCGCACTCCGCGACAAAGCGCAGCCATGACGGAGACCCACGAAGCCACGCCGGCGCCCGCCGGAATTCCGCGCGCCGAAAAGCTCCTCGCCTTCGCCCTGCTCGCCGCCGCGCTGGCGCTCCGCTGCTTCTACATCTTCCGCTTCCGCTACGACAGCGACGAGCCGCAGCACCTGCACACCACATGGGGCTGGACGCAGGGCCTGCTCCAATACCGCGATTTTTTCGACAACCACACGCCGCTCTTCCACCTGCTCTTTTCGCCGCTTGTCGCCGCGCTCGGCGAGCGCGCGGACATCCTGGATTTCATGCGGTTCGCGATGGTGCCGCTCTGGCTCTTCTGCCTGTGGTGTGTCTGGAAAATCGGGCGCACGCTCTTTTCGCCGCGCGCCGGCCTTTGGGCGGCGGTCTTCCTCAGCCTGCTGCCGTGGTGGTTTTTCCCGGCGATCGAGTACCGCACCGACAATCTCTGGACCCCGCTCTGGCTCGCGGCGCTGACGGTCTTCGTCACCGGGCGGATGTCGGCGTGGCGCGGCTTCGCGGGTGGCATGCTCCTCGGCCTGTGCTTCTGCGCGTCCATGAAAACGACGGTGCTTTTCACCGCGTCGGCGCTGGCCGCACTCGCGGCACCGCAGCTCGTCGCGCGGCGTTTCGACTTTGGGAAAATCGCGCGCACCCTGCGCGCGGCGGCACCCGTCGTTGTCGGTGCGCTGCTCGCCCCGGCGGCGCTGTGCGCGTTCTTTGCGGCGCAGGGCGCGTGGGCGGAATTCTACTACGGCGTCATCCAGCACAACCTCCTGCCCGGCGTGGACGCAAAGAACCACCCCGCCCACCTGCGGCTCGTTTTCCCGATTGCGCTGCCGTTTCTCGGCTACGCCGCCCTCCGCATCGCGCGGTGCGTGCCGGATCGCGCGCTGGCGGAGCGCCGGATTTTCCTCTTCCTCGTCGCCGGCATCTACTACGCGGCGCTGTTCAGTTTTTGGACGCTGCTCACGCGGCAGGATTTTCTCCCGTTCCATCCCGTCGCGATGGTGCTGATCGCTGCGCTCGTCGCGTGGCTCGCCGAAAAGCGGTTGCGCCCCGTGTGGGTGCTGGCGGGCTTTGGCATCGTCGAGATCGCGCTCATCTTTGGCGGGCGTCCGCCGTGGATTGACGGCACGGCGCGCGAGCGCGAAATTCTTGCCGACACGCTCCGGCTCACGCGGCCCGGCGAGTGGGTCATGGACTTCAAAGGCGAATGCGTCTTCCGCCGCCGCGCGTTTTTCTACGTCACCGAGCCGCTGACTTTCGTGCGGCTGCGGCGCGGCATCATCGAGGACACCGTCCCGGCTGACATCCTCGAGAAGAAGGTCATGGTCGCGCTGAACCAGGACCGCTGGTTTCCGAAAATGGGCGCGGCCTTTATGACGGAGAATTTTCTCCCAGTCGGTCGGATGCGTGTCGCGGGAAAGGTCATCGCAAAAGACGCCGTGGAAGCCGGCGCGACCGTCGCCTTCGTTGTCGCCGTGCCCGCGCCGTACGC
>JAYTML010000299.1:0-7952 GCA_043728655.1 Chthoniobacter sp.
CCGCGCGTGCGGCGGACGGCCTCGGAGATCAGGGCGATGGCGGCCGTGTGCAGCGGTCCCCCGCCCTTTCCGATGCGGGCCTCCGCGCGGAGTGCGGCGGTCCGCTCCGCGAGCCGGTCATCGCTTTCCCCGGCGAGCCCGGCTGCGAGACGCCGGATCTCTCCGACAGCGGCGGCTGCCCCGCGCTCCGGGCGCGCGGAGACCGCGGAGGAAAAGTAATCGAGCCCGCGGAACATCCGGTGGGCGGTTACTTTCCGGCGCGGGCGGACTTGCCGTCGCGCGCGCCCTTTTCGAGGTAAAGCTGCGGCAGCCCTTTCCCATCCTTGCTGCGCATGACGGTGACATCGGAGTAGTTGAGCAGTTTCCCCTTGGCGCGTTCGAGGTTCACGATTGCGATCTGGTAATTCGCCGCGGCGCGGATGAACTCCTCCTCGGAACTGCTGCGGCGGTCCTGCGAGTCGAGCAGCGTGTCGAGATAGGTCGCGGTCTGGGAGGCTTCGTCGGCGCCGGGTGCGGGCGAGGAGGTCTGCAAGGTGCGGCGGGCCTCCAGCGATTCGACATCCTCTGTGAATGCCTTCACTGCGGCGTACTTGGCCTGCGTCTCGCGGTAGGCCGTGCCGACCTCGCGGGCGCTGATCTGGACCTCGAGCAGCACGGTGTCGATGGTCGTCTTGAGCTGGTCGAGCTGCTGGCGGAGTTCGAGGCGGCGGCGTTCGAGGCGGGCTTTGGCGATGTTGTTTTCCAGCGGGATGCTGAAGACGAATCCGGCGGCGTAGCCGGGCCCGCCCTGGTTGTACTGCTTGCCGTAGGCGTCGGCGTAGTCGCCGCCGGAGAGGCCGCCGAGCGAGCCTTCGAGGATGAGATTCAGCTCGGGCAGGAGTTCGTTGCGCTGCATGTTTTCGCGGATCGTCGCGGCGCGAAGCTGGAGAAACGCCTGGTTGATCTCAGGCCGGTTTTCCAGCGCCTCCCGCGCGGCCTGCTGGGGATTGACTGGGCCGGACGTGAGCACGAGGCGGTCGTGCGGGATGAGCTCCACATTGGCGGAGGCGAGCAGCGTGGGATCGCTCGTCAGCGCCTTGAGGCGGTCCTGCGCATTGCGGATGGCAGCCTCGGTGCGGATAAGATCGGAGCGGCGCGACGCGAGCGCGGACTGCGCGCGGAAAAGCTGCGACTGCTTGGCATCCACTTTCTGGCGGCCCTTCAGCTCGTCGGTCACGCGCGCGGTTTCATCCACGAGCTTGGCCTTTTGCAAATAGGTGACGCGCGCCGCGTAGAGCGCCCAGTAGGTGCGCGTGATCTCCAGCAGATGTGATTCGCTCTGCCGCACGAATTCGCTCATCGCGATGCCGGAATCCAGCTTCGCGATTTCCATGGTCGCGCGGTTGTAGGCGAAACCCGCACCTCGCAGCAGCGGCTGGACGATGGAGAGCGAGAGCTTGCCAGTGGACTGCGAATTCGGCGTGAAATAGATCGAGTTGTTCGCGAGCTGCCCGGCCTTCTGCGAAAGGGTGACCTCCGCGCCGGAGAGGAACTTCTTTTTCGCGCCCGCCTCGAAAGCCCACGAGTCCTGCACGAAACGGCTCGCGCCGCCAGTCGTCAGGGTGTTGCCGACGGGATCATTGGCGTGGTCAAACTTGCCCTCCACAAAGGCATTGGTGTCGAAGGCTCCCCTCGCCTCCTGCATGCCGGTCTCGCGGATGACGGGCAGATCGCTGAAGACGCGGATCTGCTTCGAGTTGCGCAGCGCGCGGAGGTAGAGGTCCTCGACGGTGATCTCCTTGCCGCGCGATTCGCCGATGGAATTATTTTGTCCGCGAATCCACCACGGCGAGAAATCTCCGGGGATTTTGGCATCCGCGGCCCTCGCAAAGCTGCGAGGTTTGGCGCCGATCTTCGCAGTCTCGATGTGATATTCCTCGATGATCGACTGCTCGGCCGGAAGCGGTGAAAGGGGGATGGGAAGCTCGGCTGGCTCCTGTGCAAAAGTCCGCCCGGCAAGAGAAAGGGCGGCGCAAACGGAGGCGCTGAGAGCTTTGTGACGATGATTCATGGGATAGGGATTTCAGATGGAAACGGGCGGTTTCTCCGCGGGAGCTAGGGCACTTCCCGTGCCACTCAAAGGATGCGGCGCGCGGCGACCGGGCAGCGCGAGGCGGGGGGGATGTGGAATTCCGGCCCGGCGAAAAACGATTCGAGCCGCCACCCAGTCGATTCAGCGGGCGGGAAACCTGCTTACTCATTTTATCGCATTTGTGCAACCCGGCTCGTCAGCAGCCGACCAATTCCCTCTTCCCCAATAAATATGTCGCACCGCCGCCCGCTCCTCCTCGAGACACTCGAAGACCGAATCCTATGCAGCGCGACCACCCCGGTGGATCCGCAGCTTCTGGAAAAAGCCGCCAGCGCAGAAGCCGGTGTCGCCGTCATCTCGGACACCACCCAGCAGGAGACCGTCGCGCCGGCCCCGTCAGCGGATGCCGGCACTGCGGTTGCCCCTGCGGTCACCGTGGATTCGGCTCAGCTCACAGACGAGCAGCGCACCGCGATCGAGAGCGTCGTAAAGGACTCCACGAACAAGATCTGGTTCGAGACGAATGTCGGGCAGTTCGCGGAAGGCGTGCGGTATGGGTTCCGAACGCAGTTCGGCGGAATGCTCGTCTATGACGATCACATCAGCATCCTCTCGAATCAGATCGACGAGGCGACGGGCGACGCGGGCATCCATACGGTGAATCTCACCTTCGGAGGCAGCACGCCGTGGCAGATCGTGCCCGGCGGCGACTCGGGGGTGCTCGGCACTTACCAGCAGGCAGACGGCACGGCACTGACGCCCGCGATTTTCACGGAGATCACTCTGCGCAATGTCTATACGGGCATCGACCTGCGCCTTTACTCGGTGGATCAGGGGCTGCTGGAATTCGACTGGCTGGTCGCCAAGGCGCAGGACTACGAGAATATCCGGATGGATTTTACGGGCCAGGACGGGCTGATTTTCCATGCCGACGGCTCCGCGACGCTCGACCTGCGGTATCAGGATCTGACGCTGAAGCTGCCGGAGGTGTATCAGGTCATCGACGGCCAGAAGCACATGCTCGGCGCGGCGATGGTGGCCGGGGAAAATGCGGGCCAGATGCGCTACTCGCTCACGGGGGATATCGTCGCCGATCAGCCGCTGGTTATCGACCCGAATGTCGCGTGGTCCACCTACTTTGACCTCAATGACACCTCGGCTTCGAACGCCTTCGACTCCTATCTTCTCGCGGTTCAGGTCAACAGCAACGGCGTCTATGCGGCCGGCTGGACAAAGGAGATCATTACCAACGGCTCCTATGGCAACTACATGCAGGTCAATGCCGGCTTCGCACAGGGCACTGTCACCAACCAGAACTACATCTATCGGCTGAACACGAGCGGAACGGCCATCACCGCGTGGACCGGCACAGGCATCCTGGGATCGACCAACGGATCGACCAGCACCAATCCGGCGACCGATCTGGAACTGTTCCCCGACGGCCGCGTGCTCGTGGCCTATCGCGACTCTACGATCCAGATCTATTCGGCCGACCTCTCGAGCCGCACCTACAGCGCGCAGCCGGTGGTGATGAGCACGATCAACTCCCTGGCCATCGTCAATAACAGCACCTTTTACGTCGGCGGCATTATGACCGCCGCCAATTCGACGCTGATTCCTGGCGGGTCTGGTCTGGATGATGTCTTCGCCGGCACGTCCGAGGGGGTAATCGTCCGCTATACCATCGCCGGGGTCACTCCCGTGGCTGACTGGGCGACCTACATCGGTGGGAGTGCAGCTGAGAACTTCACCGCCATCGCGCTGACGCCCGATATGTCGAAGCTGGTCTTTGCCGTCCACAGCGACGTGGGAACCGGGTACTCCACTTTGGTCAATGCAGTGGATAGCACGGCCGCCGGCACTACGGAAATCCTCACGGGAGTCATTAACGTCCAGGCCACGAAGCCGGCGGCATTCGACGTATTCTCCTTCCTCGGCGGCAGCGGCTCCGAAGGCACCACGGGCACCAGCAGCGCAGGCGTCGTGGTGACCGCGAGGAATTCCGGATACTGGGTCGGTGGAAACACGGCATCCACGGACCTGCCCGGCGCCGGCACGGGCGCGCAGACCACCAATGGTGGCGGCAATAATGACGCGTTTGTCACCTACATCCCGATCAATGGCAGTGCCGGCGCCGGCTTTCGCAGCAGCTACCTCGGAGGCGCGGGGAACGAAATCACCGGCGGCATCGCATACGACCCGTTCCGGGACCGCGTCTTCCTTTTCGGCACGACCTCGGGCAGTTTCCCCACCCTCGATACCACGCCGCCGAGCCTGTACTACGACGATACCTTCGCCGGAGGAGCCACGGGCGATATCTTCGTCGCCACCTTCGCAGGAAGTCTCACCGTCAAAAACTACGCGACTTACATCGGCGGCACCGGAAACGACTATCTCGGCGATACGGGACGGCTCCTGGGTACTGGCCATGTGACTTACAGCGCCGCGACCGATCAGGTTTACCTCGCGACTACGGTCCATTCCGTCCTGCCCACGACTGTCATCGGCGGAGGCATCCCCGGGTATGACCAGACGAAATCGAACGTGACCAATGACGCCCACGTCATCTTCGCGTTTAACATCAACATCTTCGACCATGGCGACGCCCCGGCCAGCTACGAAGGCAGCCCCTCCACTCCGGCGGAGGAGGCCATTTCCCTGTTCATCCGCCTCGGCGCCACGGTAGATGCCGAGACCGGGCCCCTCAGCGGAGCCTCGGCCACGGGGGATGATGCCTCCAATACCGGCGCAGCGAATGACGAGGATGGGATCGCCAGCCTGCCTTCACTCTTCACCGCGGATACCGGCTATTCGGTCACCGTCTCTGTTTTCAATAACATCGCCCCCGCGGTGACCCTGCAGGGCTGGATCGATCTGAATCGCGACGGCGTATTCGGCGCCAATGAACGCGCCACCGTCACGGTGTTGCAGAGTGCCGCCCAGCAAAGTGTCACGCTGACGTGGGTTTCGCTGCCAGGCATCACTGCCGGCCAGAGCTACCTGCGCCTGCGCCTGAGCGACAATGTGCTGACCGACAACGTGGCCACCACGATCGACGAGCGCTCCATCGGGACGGACTTCAGCGGTCATGGCGAGATCGAGGACTACGCCCTTGCCATCCTCACCTCGAGCATCGCAGGCACGGTCTATAACGATCAGAACAACGACGGCCTCATCGGCGGAGCGGAGGCGCGTGTCGCTGGCGTCACGCTCAATCTCACCGGATTCAACAACCTAGGCATCGCCGTGAGCCGCGCCGCGACGACCGACGCGAGCGGGAACTACACCTTCGCCGACCTGCGCCCGAGCGACGCGACAGGCTACACCATCACCGAGACGCAGCCCGCCGGGCTTCTCGATGGAAAGAACACGATCGGCAGCGCCGGCGGCGCGACCGTGAACAACCCTCTCAGCGACGTCATCAGCGGCATTGTGCTCGGATCGAGCGTCGCCGCCACGGGTTACCACTTCGGCGAGCTTTCGCCAAACTCGCTCTCGGGCACGGTCTACCGCGACCTGAACAACGACGGCGTCCAATCCGGCGCGGGCGAAACCGGCGTCACCGGCGTGACGATCACGCTCACCGGCACGGACGATCTCGGCGGCGCGGTCAACTCCACCGCGACGACAGACGCCAGCGGCGGGTACGCCTTTGCAAACCTGCGCCCCGGCACCTACACGCTCACCGAGACGGCGCCCGCGGGTCTGCTGGACGGCAAGGAAACCGTGGGCTCGCAGGGCAGCGGCACCATCAACAACGCAGCGAACAGTGAAACGATCTCCGCGATCACGCTCGGCACCGGTATCAGCGGCACGGGCAACAACTTCGGCGAACTCCCTCCATCAACCTTCGGCGGCACGGTCTTCATCGACGCAAACAACGACGGCATCCAGTCCGGCGCAGGCGAGACCGGTATCAGCGGCGCGACCCTCACGCTCACCGGCACCGATGATTTCGGTGCGCCAGTCAGCGTCTCCACCACGACCAATGGCAGCGGCGTTTACTCCTTTGGCACGCTGCGTCCCGGCACCTACACGATCACCGAGACCCAGCCCGCCGGCTTCCTCGACGGAAAAAACACCGCCGGCACCGCAGGCGGCACGACTGTGAACAACCCGCTGAGCGACGTCATCAGCGCCATCACTCTCGCGGCGAATGTGTCCGCAACGGGTTACAACTTCGGCGAGCTTTCGCCAACCACACTAAGCGGGACCGTTTACAACGACCTGAACAATGACGGCGTGCAGTCCGGCGCGGGCGAGACCGGGATCGCGGGCGTGACGGTCACGCTCACAGGCATCGACGATCTTGGCGCGGCGGTGAACCTCAGCACGACGACCGACGGCAGCGGCAACTACACGTTCGGCAATCTGCGTCCGAGCAACGCGGCCGGTTACACGATCACGGAAACGCAGCCCGCTGGGCTCCTCGACGGGCGGAACACCGTCGGCACGGCGGGCGGCACGACGGTGAATAATCCGCTGAGCGATGTGATCTCGGCAGTCGTGGTTACCGCGGGAAACAGTGAGACGGGCTACAACTTCGGCGAACTCTCCGCCTCGACGGTGGGCGGCACGATCTTCAACGACCTCGACAACAACGGTGCGATCAATGGCGCGGAGACGGGCATCGCAGGCGTGACCGTGACGCTCACGGGCACCGACGATCTCGGCAATGCCGTCAACCTCACGACCGCGACCGATGGCAGCGGCGTGTATTCCTTCGGCACTCTGCGCCCCGGCTCCTACACGATCACTGAGACCCAGCCCGCGGGCTTCCTCGATGGCAACGAAACCGCCGGCACGCTCGGCGGCAGCATCGCCGTCAATGACCGGATCGGCCCGTTCACTCTGCCGTCCGGTACGGACTCGACCGGCAACCTTTTCGCCGAACTCCTGCCGTCCTCGCTCGCCGGCACGGTCTTCGACGACACGAACAACAACGGCGTCCTCGACGGCGCCGAGACGGGCATCAGCGGCGTGACGCTCACCCTCACGGGCACCGACGACCGCGGCGCGGCCGTGAACGTTTCCACCACGACCAATGGCAGCGGCGCCTATTCCTTCGGCACGCTGCGCCCCGGCACCTACACGATCACCGAGACTCAGCCGGCCGGCTTCCTCGACGGCGCGGACACGATCGGCACCCAGGGCGGCACGGCGGGCAATGATGTCTTCAGCAACATCGTCATCGCGCCGAACACCACGGGCGCGGGGAATAACTTCGCGGAGCTGCTCGGCAGCGGGATCACCGGCAGCGCCTACATCGACGCAAACAACGACGGCATTTTCCAGGTCGGTGAAACCGGCCAGTCCGGCGTGACAGTGACGCTCACCGGCACCGACGATCTCGGCGCCCCGGTCTCGCTCACGACCACGACCGATGGCACCGGCGCATACAGCTTCGGCACGCTGCGCCCTGGTACCTACACGATCACCGAGACCCAGCCCGCAGGCTTGCTCGACGGAAAGGACGCCATCGGTTCGCTGGGTGGAAACGCCACGGTCAATGACACGTTCAGCGCGATCACCATCGCCGCAGGTCAGACATCGAGCGGGAACAATTTCGGTGAGCTGCGCCCGGCCACGCTTTCCGGCAGCGTTTTCAACGACACAAACAACAACGGCGTTCTCAATGGCGGCGAACTGCCCATCAGCGGCGCGACGCTAACGCTCACCGGCACCGACGATCTCGGCGCACCCGTGAGCCGCACCACCACCACCGACGGCGCCGGCGCATACAGCTTTGGCACGCTGCGCCCCGGCACCTACACGATCACCGAGACGCAGCCTGCAGGCTATCTCGACGGCACGGACGCCATCGGCACGCAGGGCGGCACGACGGGAAATGACGTGTTGTCCAATATCATCATCGCCGAAG
>JAYTML010000300.1:0-3398 GCA_043728655.1 Chthoniobacter sp.
TAGGCACCACTGGTCGCCCGGCTCCAATCCCGGAAACTCGTATTCCGGCACCGGGGTGGAGAGGTCATTGCCCGCCAGCCGCGAAAACCGCAGAAACTCCGCGGTGGCGCGGATGCACACGGTGTGCAGGCCGTGGTCGCCCGGCCCGGTGTGGCAGCAGCCGTCGCGGTAAAAGCCGGTGGGCGGATCGAAGCTGCACGGCTGCAGCGGCGTGCCGAGGACGTTGGAGGCTTGGGACATCGGTGCGGGCGGTTTCGCCCGTCAGATTTTGTCGGCCGAATACTCCCAGCCTGCGCGATATTTCGGGCGCTTGATGAAGCGCGCCGCATCCGGCTGGCCGACGACCTGGAGCTTCGCGCTGTCCCACTCGATCTGCTTGCCCACGCGCATCGCGAGTCCGCCGATGAGGCACAGCTCGGTGAGCGGCCCGCTGTAGTCGAACTGCGACATGAACTCGAATGGCTTCCCGTTCTTGATCGCGAGCGTCCACTCCTCCTGCGGGTTGCCGGCCTTCGGGCTGCGCGGCAGCGTTTGCGCCGGCGGGCTTGCGAGAAAGTCGTCGCGCCGCTGCTTCGGCCAGATCTGCGGATCGCGCGCCTGGTCGCCTTTGTTGAAAAGCACGCCCTCGGTGCCGACGATGAACCAGCCGCCGTCCGACGGCTTTCCCGACTTCGCGGCGTCCTTGTGCGCGAATGCCTCCGCGAGATCGACCACCTCCGGGAATGCAGGCAGGTACGGCGAGCCGTCCGGCTTTTTCCCCTCGTACCAGGTGAGCGTGATGTCGCCGTGCCCGGCCACTTTCGGAAACTCCATCTTCACCACCGCGCCGGTCGGCCAGGCGATATTCGTAAGGTCATCGACCTGCGTGGCGGTGACGAACCGCGGCACACCGAGATCGAGCGCCCACGACGGAGCGTCGATGAGATGGCAGCCCATGTCGCCAAAAGCGCCCGCGCCCCACTCGATGAAGCCGCGCCATTTGAAGGGATGGATGTCCGGCGAGTAATCGTGGTCCGGCGTCTGCGCCAGCCACTGCGGCCAGTCGAGAGTCTCCGGCACGGTGCCGGGCTTGAAGACCGCCGACTTCCCCTGCGGCCAGATCGGCCGGTTCGTCCAGACGTGGACTTCCTTCACCTTGCCGATGGCGCCCGCGGCGATCCACTCCTTCACCTTCCGGTTGTCGTCAAAGGTGTGCCCCTGGTTTCCCATCTGCGAGATGATCCCCTTTTTCGTCGCCGCCTTGTGCAGTTCGCGGCCTTCCCAAAGCGTGTTCACGAGCGGCTTCTGCACGCACACATGCTTGCCGAGCGCGATGGCGTGCATCGCGGCCGGATAGTGCGCGTGATCGGGCGTCGAGATCGTCACGGCGTCGATCTCCTTCACCTCGTCCAGCATCTTGCGGAAATCGGTGAACGTCTTCGCGCCCGGATACTTTGCCGCGGCCTTCGCCAGCGTCTTCGCGTCCACGTCGCAGAGCGCCACCACGTCGTTGCCCTTGGCCGCGCCGCTCAGGTCCGACTCGCCCTTTCCTCCGCAGCCCACCGCGGCGATGCCGAGCTTCCGGCCCGGCGCCTCCCCGCTGTCCTGCGCCCAAAAGACGCGCGGGATGATGAGGCCGCCGCTCGTCACGGCGATGCCTTTGAGGAATGAGCGGCGGGAGGTGCGGAAGGGATGGGGTTTCATGTTCTGGTCGGGGTGGTGGGTGGAAAAATGCGCGGCGTGCGCACTGCGTGGATAATCAAAGCGGGCGCGAAAGTTTAGACGAGAGAATCCTCTCGGTTTTGTTCCGGGATCTTCACGCATGAAAACCTTGCCCCCATGCGGAAGTGGAATCACCTTTCACTTACGGACGCCACGGTCAGGAGAATCTAAGAGCATTCAAAACCTATGGAACAGAACATCACGGTCGCCACTTTCAACGAACGCCCGCCCGCGGAGAAAATCGCCCAGCGGCTCCGCGACGCCGGCTACACCGCCGAGATCTACGACGAGTCCCACGAGCAAAAGTGGAAGCTTTTCAACCTCCACCCGCGCGCCCACATGCGGGTGCGCGTGCACTCCCATGAGGCGGACGCCGCGCACGCGCTGCTGAAGGAATGGCACGAGACCGAAGGCGCGCTCGCCGAGGCCGTCCACTGCCCGGAGTGCGGTTCATCAAGGATCGAGTTCCCGCAGTTTTCCCGCCGCACGATCATGGGCGCGCTCCCCGCAGCGCTCGCGGCGACCGGCGTCATCGCGCAGGAGTACTACTGCGAGGACTGCCACTTCACCTGGCCCGACAAAGTGGAACCCACGCCCGACCTGGACATCCTCAACTGGCCGAAGACCACGCAGGCGCCCTGAGCGGGCTCATCGCGAAGGCGCCTGGAGCGTGGCGCTGAAAACGTTTTCGATCCAATACGAGAGGAAGAACCGCTTTTCCGTCGGCAGCCAGTGCTCGGACGTGCCGATGATCGGGCGCAGCGCGGTGGTCATCTGAAGGCAGACGAGGACAAAGATGACGGTCCACACCTTGAGATGCACGGGATCCGCGACGCGGAGCACTTTCGTCATGTGGCTGAAGAGGCGGAGACCGAACCCTGTGGCGATGATCCAGAAGACAAGGTGCAGCGTGCCGATGAACGCCGCTGAATCGGTGGACTGCGAGAAAACCCACGCGACCGGCGCGAAGCCGAGCAGCAGCAGGCCGGTCAGCGTGAGCATGGCAAAGAGAACGCCCGCGAGCCCGCGGGCCGACACCTCGGCACCCGTGAGACACGCAAAGATGTAGAGACTCGGGAGGCAGATCAGCGCGCTGACCAGCCCGCCGGCGCTGACCTTCAGCGGCGCCGCCATCCATTGCGCGCCGCCGGAGAATGAACCGATCACCAGCCCGTAAAGCGCGAACGCCAATGCCGCGACAAGCGCGAGTAGCAGCCAATGACGCGAGCCCGGCCCCTCGCACAGCTCGCGGATCAAAACCACCGGCCGCTTCAGCAGCGTATCGAGGATGACACCCAGCCCGGCGTCAGGCGGGAGCGCGGGCGTTGCCGGCAGCGGCGGGATTCCCGCGCCTTCCGCGGAGGACGATTGTGGATTCGATGGATCGGTCGGTTGGTTCATAATGTTTGGATTCAGTGAATGAGACGCCGGACGGCGAAGAAGACGGCTTCGTAGAAATTCCCGCGCAGCGGATCGTCGCGGAAAAACTGGATCGCCAGCCCCGGCGACCCGATGAAGGGCCGCAGCACCCACGAGAGCTGCGCGCCCAGGAAAAGATTGCCCGCCAGCCAGCTCCAGAACACGCGCCGGGCCGCATCCACCGTCTCGCACCGCCGCTCCAGCAGGCGCAGCAGCCGCCGGTTTGCCACCACTCCCGCATACGCGATGAATAGGACCTCGCAGAGCAGCGTGAGGCT
>JAYTML010000301.1:0-2418 GCA_043728655.1 Chthoniobacter sp.
GATGCGTGGGCGAGCTTGTCCAGGATGATGACGTCGTCCTTCCGGCACAGGGCACCGAGCGTGCCGAGCGCGGTGGCGTAGCCGCTGGAGAATGTCAGCGCGGCTTCCGTCCGCTTGAACTCTGCGAGCTTTTCCTCCAGCCGCACGTGCGGAGAAAGCGTGCCGCAGACGAGCCGGCTCGCGCCCGATCCGACTCCATACTGGTCGATCGCTGCCTTCGCCGCCTCGCGCAGCGCGGGCTCGGTGGCGAGTCCGAGGTAGTCGTTCGAGGAGAAATTGATGAGCTTTTTTCCCGCGAGCTCGACCGTGGGCTGCTGCGGCGAATCCATCTCGCGGAGGGACCGCAGGAGCGCCAGGTCACGCAGTTCGGCGAGTTCGGCGGCGATCGTCTGGGACATGGGCATCGTGTATGGACAACCGGCGAAGCGCGGAAGTCTTATCCCCGCCGCAGCGCAAATGCCGCGACCGCTAGCTCGACAGGCCCCAGGCGAGGAGCTTGTAGCTGTCCGTGGTGATGTCGCGCCCGTCGCCGAGGACGACGACGATGACGTGGCGTCCGTCGCGGCTGGCGCTGGAGATCAGACACCGGCCGGCGGCCTCGGTGTAGCCCGTCTTCATGCCGTTGCAGAAGGGGTATGCCTTGAGGACTTTGTTCGTGGTATCAAACACGCGGGTGCGCCCGTCGTTGTAGCGCCAGAGCATGGATTTCTGGCAGACCATTTCGCGGATCGTGCGGTTGCGGTAGGCGACCAGAGCGACCTTGGCCATGTCGCGGGCGGTCGAGAACTGTCCGGGCGCGGGGAGGCCGTTGGGGTTGATGAAGTGGCTGTTTCGCATGCCCAGCGCGGCGGCTTTCGCATTCATCTTGTCGGCAAAGTCCTCGACGCTCCCGGCGTTGTCGCGGGCCAGCGCACGCGCGACGTCATTCATGCTGTGGACGAGGAGGATATTGAGAAAGGCGCGGCGCGAATAAACGTTGCCGGGCTTGATGTAGAGCATGCTCGGCTCGACGCGGGTATCGCTCGCCTCGACGCGGATTTTTTCGTCCAGATCGCCCTCCTCGGCGACAATGAGGGCGGTGAGAAGTTTCTGGGTGCTGGCCACGGGTCGGCGCTGGTCGGCATTCACCTGATGGAGCACCTGGCCGGTGCCCGCATCCACCACGATGACCGAGCCGGCGCTGACCTCGGGGACGCCGTCGAACTGCGGATCGAGGGGAAACATCGCCGGCGGGGCGGGCTTTTTCGCCACCGCAGGCGCGGGCGCAGTTTTCTTTGCGGTCGTCTTTGTCGTCGCCTTCGTCGTCGTCTTCGTCGCGGCGGGCGCGGAGGACACACAGACGAGGAGTGAAAGGGCGAGGCTGAGGATGGTGGCTAGGCGCTTCATGCGGCGCGAAGTAAAAGGCGGCCCGCGATTTTCGCAAGCCGGGATGCAACGCGCGGGCCGCGAATGCGCCCGACCGCTACTCCTTCGGGTCGGCGAGACTTTTCGCCACGTCCGCGTCGGGTGCGCCCCCGAGGTCGAGCGACCTCTGGTAGTGGCGGCGCCCCAGCTCGACGGCGGGCGGGTTTCGCTGGAGGTAGAAGACCGCGAGATTGAAATGCGCCTCCGCGTAGTCTGGCTCGATCTCGATGGCCTTGCGCAGCTCATCCTCCGCGCCGGAGAGCCATCCCTTTTTCCCGACGGTGACGCCGAGGTACTGGTGGACGGTCGCGTTCTTCGGCTCGAGCAGCGCCGCCTGCGCGAGCGCGGCGAGGGCGGCGTCGAGCTTGTCCTGATCGTAGGCGATAACTCCGAGGATGAGCCATGCGAGGCCGGCCTCGGGTTGGGCGCGCACGACTTTTCGCAAATGCTTCTCGGCTTCCGCATACTGCCTTTGCCGGTAGGCGACGAGGCCGAGATTGATCGTCGTCGCGACATTGTCCGGGGCGAGCGTCAGCACTTTTTGGAAGTCCCGCTTCGCCGCGGCGAGGTCGCCTTTCGACATCGCCGCCATCGCCTTTTTCGCGAGCTGCTGGGCTTCGACGGAGACCTGTTTTTTGCCCAGTTCATTCAGCTCGGCGGCGGGGCCGACGCGGAATCTGGGCGGCTCCGCGCCGTCGGCGAGCGGAACGGAAAGCAGCAGCGCGGCAAGCAGGCGCGCTCTCACCTGGCGGAGCCGAGTTCCCGCGCCCGCTCCGTGGCAGCACGCACGGCGCTGAAGAAAGCGGAGCGCAATCCCGCGGCTTCGAGCGCCTCCAGGCCCGCGATGGTCGTGCCGCCGGGGCTGGTGACCTCGTCCTTTAGCGTCGCCGGATGCCGCCCGGTCTGGAGCACCATCCCGGCCGCGCCGGAGACGGTCTGCGCCGCGAGCTTCAGCGCCAGCTCCCTCGGGAGGCCCATGAGCACGCCCGCGTCCGCCATCGCCTCGATGACCAG
>JAYTML010000302.1:0-4334 GCA_043728655.1 Chthoniobacter sp.
GGCTTGTTGATGTAAAGATTCCCCGCGCGGATTCCCGCTTTCCAGATTTCCTGCTCCCGCTCGTCGAGCGACTCCAGTCCGCTCGTCAGCCCGTAGCCCGTTTGGTTCACGAGTGAGACGGCCTCCGCCAGCGATGCAAACCGCATCACGCCCAGCACCGGCCCGAAAAACTCCGTCATGTGTGTGAAACTCCCCGGCTGCACTCCGTATTTCACGCCCGGCGTCCACAGCCGCGGATCGTCGCCGCTTTGCCGCGGCGTCACGGCCCAGGACTCACCCGCTTCGAGCACCGTCAGCGCCCGCGCGAGATCGCCATCCGGAGCGCGGATCAGCGGACCGAGCCGCGTCGCCACGTCCGTCGCCGGGCCGGCGGGCAGGCTCTGCACCGCGTCGGCCAGCAGGCGTTGAAAGGCGGGATCGTAATACACCTCCGCCTCCAGCAGCAGCAGCGAAGTCGCCGAGCATTTCTGCCCGCTGTGGCCGAACGCCGACTGCACCACGTGCCTCACCGCCTGTTCGCGATCCGCCAGCGCCGTCACCACCGTCGCATTCTTCCCGCCCGTCTCCGCCGAGAGGCGCATCTCCGGTCGCGCGCGCAGCATCCGCAGCGCCGTCTCCGTCCCGCCCGTCAGGATCACCGCGTCCACGCCGGGATGCGCCACCAATCCGCGCCCCGCGCCGCTGCCCGTGCATGGGAAAAACTGGAGCGTCTCCTTTGAAACACCAGCGCGCCAAAAGCATTTGCACAGCTCCCGCGCGGCGTGCACCGCGTCCGACGCTGGCTTGAGGATCACCGTATTCCCCGCCGCCAGCGCCGCGGCGATTCCCCCGCACGGAATCGCGATCGGAAAATTCCACGGCGACACCACCACGACCACGCCCAGCGGTTTCGCCCGCACCGTCGGCAGATTCCAAAACGCCCGCGCTGTGCTGCGGTAGAACTCCACGAAATCCACCGCCTCCGAAACCTCGGGATCAGCCTCGTCAATCGTCTTGCCGCCCTCCGCCATCGCCGTGCGGATCAGCGTCCCGCGTGCCTCGCGAATTTCCTGCGCGACCTTCCCGAGGATCTCCGAGCGCGCATCCACGGACATCGTCCGCCAGCCCGCGGAATCCGCCTGCGCTCTGGCGACGGCGCCCTCCACGGCGGCGGGCCTGAAGGACTCCGGACGCGCCAGGAAGATGTCTGAATCCGCCAGCTCCGCCGCCCAGGCGCCATTTTGAGGCAGCGCGAAATCCGTGTCCGGCTCATTCGCAAACTCCGTCCACACCATCTCGGCGCGCGGCTTCCCCGCCAGCGGCTCCATCCGGTTCTGCGTGCGCCGCGGCGCGTCCGACACGCCGAGCCGGAACGCCGCGCGGAATCCGCGCTCCAGCATCTCCCACTCCGCGCCGCCCACGCGCAGCCGGAAGGCGTGCCGCAGAAAATTGTCCGGCCCCGTGTTCTCATCCAGCCGTCGGATCAGGTAGCCGATCGCGTGGAGAAACTCCTCCTTCCGGCACGCCGGCGCATACAGCAGCACATCCCGCGAATGCTCGAACAGCGCCCGCCGCTGATGATTCGCCATCCCCTCCAGCATCTCAAACTGCACACGCCCGCCCGCCTCCGCGTCCGCCGCCAGCACCAGCCCGTACGCCACATCGAAAAGATTGTGCGACGCCACGCCGACCCGCACCGCCGCCAGATTCTCCGGCGTGATCGCCTCCGCCAGCATCCGCTTGTAGTTCGCGTCCGTCTCCGCCTTCGTCTTGAACGGCGCCTGCGGCCATCCGCGCAGCGACGCCTCCACGCGTTCCATCTCCAGATTCGCCCCCTTCACGATCCGCACCGTGATCGCCGCGCCGCCGCGCGCCACCCGCACCCGCGCCCAAGCGTGCAGCTCGCGCAGCACCCGCATCGAGTCCGGGATGTAGGCCTGGAGCGCGATCCCGCCGCTCACGCCTTCCAGCCCCGGCCGGTCCAGCGTCCGCATGAAAGCGTCCGCCGTCAGCCGCAGGTCCCGGTATTCCTCCATGTCGAGGTAGAGGAATTTCGGCACGCTCGCGCCATCCGCGCGTACGAAGCGCTCCGCCGCCGCCGCGCGGTACAGCGCCTCCAGCCGGTCGCACAGCACGCCCACCGTGTGCTCCCGCGCGAGCGGCGAGACTTGCGAAAACAGCGTCGAGATTTTCACCGACAGCACCTCGACCTCCGGCAGCCGCAGCGCTTCCAGATAGCGCGTCATCCTTCGCCCCGCCTCCTCCTCGCCGAGCAGCGCCTCGCCCAGCAGGTTCACATTCATCCGCAAGCCCTCCGCCTGCCGCGCATTCAGGTGCGCGGCCAGCAGCTCGCGCTCCGCGGGCAGCACCACATTCGCCGTCTCCTGATGCATGTGGTCGCGCACCAGCGGCACAGAGACACCCGGCAGCCATCCGCCGAAAGTCTGAAAACCCCGCAGCAGCGCCCGGTCGAACGGGCTGAAGAACCGCGGCACACCCTGCACATCCAGGATGTGCGCGAACTGCTCCGCCACCCGCGCCGCGTCCCGCGCGCGAAACGCCCGGTCCGTGAGCTGCACCAGCGTCACCTTGTCCGCCGGCGTCTGCAGCATCCGGTCCAGCTCCGCCTGCTGCCGCCGCTCCGCCCTCGTCTGGAGCGCCGCCGCCCGCTCCTGCAGGCGTCGCGCCAGCGCGATCGCGCGCTCGATGATCCCGGATTCAGGTGAGGTGGAATCGCTCATGGCCGCCGCCTACGCTGCCCGTTCCCCCGCGCCCTGCAAGACCGCCGTCACCCGCACATCGGAAATCGCTCCGTCGGCATCACCCGCGCATTCCATCATCCTTGCGCCGGAGCCAAGCGCTCCTGCGCGCCCCCCGAGGCGCTCCCGCGCCCGGCCCCGCGCCTTCACGCGCGCCCGTCAGAACGGATTCAGCCCCACCGACGCCGAATCCTCCACCTTGTGCGACGCCGGCGTCCGCATCAGTTCCGCGAACTGCCTCCCCCAGTCCTTCATCTCCGTTCGCGAATGCCCGAAGGACGACAGATCGCGCAGGCTCACCAGTGAAAACCGATCCTGCTCATTGTCCGCAAACGCATACAGCAGTTCGCCCGTCGCCCCGTCCCGCAGCTTCCCCTCGATGGCGATGTTCCCCTTCGTCATCGGCGCCAGCACCGAGCCGCCGGGCGCTCCATAGCGCGCGGCATTCCCCACCACATTCGTCGGGTTCAGCTCCACCAGCGCCAGCTCCAGCACCAGCACCCCGTGACCCCTGCCATTCACCACCGCATGGCGCCCGCCCGGTGCGCGCAGCGCGTCGATGAACGCCCTCTGCAGCAGCTCCGCCGTCTGCGCCACAGGACGGTCCTTCGCCTTTGGCCCCTCCAGCGCCGAGACCAGCGGGCGATTCACCGGCCGCAGATACGCCGTCGTCACCGGAGCCACGGAGATCGCCGTGAAACTCCCCCGCGTAGGCTCAAACTTCGGACTCTCCCACACGGCATTGAAAGGCGCCCGCGCCCGGTGCGGCCGCATCCGCCCCGCACTCTCCAGGAAAGCCGAAGTCGGCACCGTCTTCGCCTTCAACCCTGATGACGAAGTCGCGCACCCGCCCGTCAAAGCCGCCAGCACGGTGCCAAAGATGAGTGTCAGGATGCGTGGTGTTCTCATGCGCGGAGTCTGCGCCCGGGGCCGAAAAACGAAACGTAAAATTACAGCCCCAGCTCCGCCTTCGCCGCGCTGAACTGCTCGACCGCAAACGCCAGGTCCTCCCGCGAGTGCGCGGCGCTGATTTGCGTGCGGATGCGCGCCTTTCCCTGCGGGACCACGGGGTAGAAAAACCCGACCACATACACCCCGCGCGCCAGCATGGCCTCGGCGAAGCGCTGCGCCAGCGCCGCGTCGCCCAGCATGATCGGCACGATGGGATGCGTCCCCGGCAGGATGTCGAAGCCGCGCACGATCATCTCCGCGCGGAAAAACTCCGTGTTCACCTCCAGCTTGTCCCGCAGCTCGGTGGACTGCGTGAGCAGCTCCAGCACCTTCAGCGAGCCGCCGACGATCGACGGCGCGAGCGTGTTTGAAAAAAGGTAGGGCCGCGACCGCTGCCGCAGCAGCTCGATGATCTCTCGCCGCCCGCTCGTGTAGCCGCCGCTCGCGCCTCCGAGCGCCTTGCCCAGCGTGCCGGTCAGGATGTCCACGCGCCCCATCACCCCGCAGTGCTCGTGCGTCCCGCGCCCGGTCGCGCCGATGAAGCCCACGGAATGCGAGTCATCCACCATCACCAGCGCATCGTATTTGTCCGCGAGGTCGCACACGCCGCGCAGGTTCGCCAGGTAGCCGTCCATCGAAAAGACG
>JAYTML010000303.1:0-1727 GCA_043728655.1 Chthoniobacter sp.
CACCCGAAGCTTTCGTCGCCCGGCAACTGCCGCATGTGCATGGTCGAAATGGGCATGCCGAAGATGACGCCCGACCGCAAACCCGTGCTCGGCGCGGACGGCAAACCCGAGATCGCGTGGATCCCGCGCCCGCAGATCTCCTGCGCGCAGGACGTGGCCGAGGGCATGGGCATCCGTACCGGTTCGCCGATGGTCGAGGAGGCGCGCAAAGGCGTGCTCGAATTCCTGCTCATCAACCACCCGCTCGACTGCCCGATCTGCGACCAGGCGGGCGAGTGCCGCCTGCAGGAATTTTCCGTCGAATTCGGCCAGGGCGAATCCCGCTTCCTCGAGGAGAAAGTCAAAAAGCCAAAGAACGTTGAACTCGGCCCGCGCATCACGCTCGACGCCGAGCGCTGCATCCTTTGCACGCGCTGCATCCGCTTCATGCAGGAGGTCGCGCATGACGACGTCCTCGGCATCGTCGAGCGCGGGAGTTTCAACTCCATCGCCTGCCACCCGGATCGCATCCTCGACAACAACTACTCGCTCAACACCGTCGATATCTGCCCCGTCGGCGCGCTGACCTCGAACGATTTCCGGTTCAAAATGCGCGTCTGGTTTTTGAAGGAAACCAAGACCATCGACGTGAACTGCGGCACCGGCGCGAACATCATCATCGGCTCGCGCGAAAACACGATCTACCGCATCACCCCGCGCGAGAACAACGACGTGAACGGCGTCTGGCTGCCCGACTCGCACCGGCTGAATTTCAAATACGTCGCCGACGAGCGCCGCCTCCGGAAGCCGACAGTCAAAGGCCAGCCCGTGGATTGGCGCACCGCGACCGCCATCGCCGCGGAGATCCTCAAGGCGCACACCGCCGAGCAACTCTGGCTCGTAGCCTCCGGCCGGCAGACGAATGAGGAACTCTTCCTCACCTCCCGCCTCATCGACGCCCTCGAAATCCAAAAGCAGCACGACATCCTCCCGCGCACCGGCGAGTCCGACGGCCTGCTCATCGCCGCCGACCGGAACCCGAACACCACTGGCGCGAAAGTGCTCGGCGTCTGCACCGGCAAACCCGGCGGCCGCTTGAAAAAGCTCGTCGAAGGCGTGCGCAGCGGCGCGATCAAGACCGTCATCACGCTCGGCGAAGACCTCACGAAATGCGGCCTCACCGCCGCCGACCTCAAGAAGCTCGACGCGATCATCGCCCTCGACATCCTGCCGAACCAAACGACGCCGCACGCAACCGTGCTTTTGCCCGCGAGTGCGTGGGTGGAAAAGCGCGGCTCGATGATCAACGCCAAGGGCCGCCTCCAGCGCCTCAACCGCGCCGTGAATCCGCCCGGCGAAGCGCACGACGATTGGGAGATCCTGCGCGACCTCATCGCCGCCGTCTCGGGCTCAAACGGGATCTCTGTGATCGAGGACGTCTTCAAGGCGATGGCGGCGGACCACAAGGAATTCGCCGGCCTCAGCCTCAGTAAGATTGGCGACCTCGGCCTGCCGGTCGTCACGGAAAAAAAGCCCGAGCCCGAACCCGCCGCGGCGAGCTGATTTCTGTCGATGGACTTCCTCACCTCCTCCGATTTTTGGTTTCTCACCGGCACCTCGCTGGCGAAGACGATCTTCCTCATCTTCCTCGTGGTGCTGCCGATGGTCAGCTACACGGTCTATGCCGAGCGGCGCGTCAGCGCGCTCATCCAGGATCGCGTCGGGCCAAACCGCACCGGCTTCCCGAC
>JAYTML010000304.1:0-4614 GCA_043728655.1 Chthoniobacter sp.
CCGGAGGCGACGAAGCACCGGTAGCGCGCATGGTTTTCCGCGAGGAACTCCGGTGCGCCGGGGATCCATGCGGCTTTCACGACTTCGTCGAAAACGAGCTCGCTGAACCGCTCGCCGAGCCTCTCGGATTCTCCCGGCGGCATCGGCAGTCGAAGGATGTGCTCGTAGATGTGCGCGAATTTTTTAAACCGCGAGATGCCGCCGTGCGCGAGGTGATGCTCTTTCACCTGCCGCTGCACGTCGGGACCGTACTCCTCGAAAAGCCGCGCGAAGGCCTTTGTCTTGATGTCCACGGAGTCGAGGATGACGCCGTCGAAATCGAAGATGATCGCGCGGATCATCTGAATGAAGAATGAAGAATGAAGAATGAGGAAATGCTGCGCATCACTTCTGCATTCCTCATTCTGACTTCTTCATTTCCCGAATGAGGTTCTGCGCGGCCTCCAGCTCCATGCGGTTGCGCGTGGCGCGGGCGTAGGACCCGGCGTGCGGGGAGAGGATCATGTTTGGCGCCTGAAGCAGCAGGCCGGTGTAGGGCTCGTGCTCGAAAGTGTCCACGGCCGCGCCGGCCAGGTGCCCGCTCGCGAGCGCGTCGGCGACGGCCTGCTCGTCGATGAGCGCGCCGCGGGAGGTGTTCAGGAGAAAGCTGCCGGGCTTCATCATGGCGATGCGCTCGGCATTCATCAGGCGGTGCAGGTCGCCGCTGGCGTACGGGAGATGCAGGCTGACGACATCGGACGCGGCGAGGAGCTGCGGGAGCGTCATCAGGCTGACGCCGTGCGCGGCGATCCAGTCGTGGTCGGGCATCACGTCGGTCGCTACGACCTTCGTGCCGAGCGGGCGGAGGATGGCGGCCACGCGCCTGCCCACGCGGCCGAGGCCGACGATTCCGACGGTGATCTCGGAGAGCAGCAGGCCCATGCGCTTTTTCCATGTGCCGGAACGCACCAACTGGTCATGCGCCACGACATTGCGGATGAGCGCGAGGATGAGGCCGAGCGAAAGCTCCGCGACAGCCTCGGCTGGCGCTGCGGGGGTGTTGAGGACGGCGATGCCGAGTCTCTTCGCGGCGGCGAGATCGACATTGTCCATGCCCGTGCCGCAGCGGGAGATGACCTTGAGGTGCGACGCGGCGTCCTCCATCACGCGGGCGGTGAGCGGCTCGAGTCCCGCGATCAGGCCCACGGGGCGGTGCTCCGCAAGCAGCGCGCTGATCTCGGCTTCGGTGAGCGTGCGGCCGAAGGGATTCGGCACCGCGTGGTAGCCGGCGGCGCGGATGGCATTGAGCGCGCCGTCGTCCTTCGCGCCAAACGACGAGGTCGTGATGAGCAGCTTCATAAATGAAAAATGAAGAGTGATGAATGAAGAATAGGACTCACGGACGGTTGCGTTTGGAGTTGTTGATGATGGTGATGAAAATGGCGGTCAGCTGGCTGGTCTCATCCATCAGGCTCGCGAGTTTCGAAGGCTTCACGATGCCCGACTCGGCGAGCAGGTCGAGCCAGTAGGAGGTTTCTTCGAGCTCCTTGAGCGAGTCTCCCATCTTGGAAATGAATTCGGCTTTCGACCGAGCTCGGTGCGCTTCGCGGCAGTTCGCGCCAACAGAAGTCCCCGAGCGCAACACCTGTTTCCCCAGCACCTGCGCCTCGGTGCTCTTCGGCAACGCGCAAAACATTCTGATCACGCGCAACGCAAAAGCCGTCGTCCGCTCCCGCAGGTCATGTTCTTCATTCTTCATTCTGCCTTCTTCATTCGTAGAACTCCCTGATCTTGGCGGCGACGTAAGCCTGCTGTTCGTCTGTCAGTTCGGGATAGACCGGCAGGGAGATGATCTCCTGGCTGTGCCGCGTGACGATGGGGAAATCCGCGGGCGTGTGACCGAGATACTCGTAGGCTTTGAGGAAGGGCAGCGGCACGGGGTAGTGCCGTGTCGTATCGATGCCGTTCTCTTTCAGGAAGGTCTGCAGCTCGTCGCGCCGCTGGGCGCGCAGCACGTAGTTGTGAAAGACGTGCGTCGCGCCGGGGCGGATCTTCGGCGTGGCGACCTCCGCCACGCCGGCGAGCAGCGTGTCGTAGCGCGCGGCGCGCTCCTGGCGGCTGCGCGTCCATGCGTCGATGTGCAGGAGCTTGGCGGAAAGGATCGCGGCCTGGAGTCCGTCGAGGCGGCTGCACACACCTTCCATCAGGTGCTCGTGCTTGTTCACCCGGTCCGCGCCGTGGTTCGCAAACATCCGCACCTTCTCCGCGAGCGCGGCGTCGTCGGTGACGATGGCGCCCGCGTCGCCGTACGCGCCGAGGTTTTTCCCTGGGTAAAAGCTGAACGTGCCCGCGATGCCAAACGTGCCCACGCGCCGCCCGGCGAATGTGGCGAAGTGCGCCTGGGCGCAGTCCTCGACGACGTGCAGCCCGCGCCGCTGCGCGATGTCCATGATGACATCCATCTGCGCCGGCTGGCCGAGCAGGTGCACGGGCAGGATCGCCTTTGTGCGCGGTGTGATCGCGGCCTCGATCTTCGAAGCGTCGAGATCGTAGCAGTCGTCCTCCACGTCCACGAAGACCACGCGCGCGCCGGTCTGCGTGATCGTCTCCGACGAGGCGATCCAGCTGTTGCTCGTGGTGATCACCTCGTCGCCCGCGCCGACGCCGAGCATCTTCAGCGTGATGAAAATCGCGTCCGTGCCATTGCCGCAGCTCACGCAATGCTTCACGCCGTATTTCTCCGCGTAGGCTTTCTCGAAATCGGCGACGTATTTGCCGCGGATGAATGCGGTGCCGTCGATCACCGCGGCGATGGCGGCGTCGATCTCGGCGCGGTGGGCGCGGTACTGGGCTTTGAGGTCAACGAATGGGATTTGCATGGAAAAACGGGTGGAAGGAAAGGGTGTCAGATGTCCCGCAGTTTCCGAGCGGGGTTGCCGGCGTAGATGCCGGGCTCGGTGATGTCCTTTGTGACGACGGAGCCTGCGCCGATGACGACGTGGTCACAGATGCGCACCGGGAGCACCGTGGCATTGGTGCCGATGGAGACGTGGCTGCCGATGACGGTCGCTTTCCAGCACTCGCGCTTTCCGCCGGCGGGGCCGCCGGTTTGGAAGAGGTCATTGATGAACATCGCGCCGTGCGAGACGAAGCAGTGGTCGCCGATTTCCACGAGATCGCAGATGAACGCGTGCGACTGGATCTTGCAGAAGCGGCCGATTTTCGCCCCTCGCTGGATCTCGACGAAGGGGCCGACAAAGGTGCCCTCGCCGATCGCGCATCCGTAGAGATTCACCGGCTCCACGACGGTGACGTTCGCGCCAAAGGTGACATCGGTGATGCCGCTCCGCCGGATGTTTGGCTGCTCGCTCATGCCTTGGCGGCGGCCAGGATGCGGATGACCTCGCGTGCGTGGTCGGGGCCGGTGAGGCACGCGGCGCCTTCGAGGATGCAGTCGAAAAAGTGATCGACCTCGACCTTGAGAGGCTCCCGGAAATTGATGTTCGGGATGAGGATGTCGCCGCTGCGGTGGGTGAACTGCCGCTGCAGCGGCTGGTCGTAATCCATGCGCTGGCCGAGCACGGCCTTGGGCTCGATGCCCTTGTCGTAGATGGCGATCTTGTTGTCCGAGACGTCGTCATAGACGGCCATCTTCTTCGTCCCGACGACGGTCATCTGCCGGACCTTGTGCGGGTCGAGCCAGCTCACATGCACGTGGGCCATGACCTTTCCCGGATAGACGATGTGGAGAAAGACCACGTCCTCGATGCCGTCCTGCACGTAGTCCATGCCGCTCCGCATCACGGAGACCGGCTCGGGATCGCCGAGCAGGTACTGGATGATGCTCACGTCGTGCGGGGCGAAATTCCACAGCGCGTCCACGTCCGGACGGATGCGCCCGAGATTGAGGCGCTGGCTGTAGATGTAGCGCACCTCGCCGAGTTCGCCGCTGTCGATGAGCTTCTTGAGGTAGCGCACGGCGTCGTTGAAAATGAAGGTGTGCGCCGCCATCGCCACGCGCCCCGCCTCGCGGGCGGCCGCCGCGATTTTCTCCACCTCGTCCACGCGGGTGGCGAAGGGCTTCTCCACCAGGATGTGCTTCCCCGCCGCGAGGCAGCGCATGGCGAGATCGAAGTGCGTCGCCGCCGGTGTCGCGATGACCACGGCGTCGATCTCCGGGTCGTCAATGATCGCCGCCGCGTCGCCCACCGCCTGCACGCCGGGATACAGATTCGTCGCAAACCGCCGGCGCTCTTCCGAGAAATCGGCCACGGTTTTGACGCGGCAGCGCGGGTTGGAGGCGAGGTTGCGCAGGATATTCGGACCCCAGTAGCCGATGCCGGCCTGGGCGACGACGAGAGGCTTTCGGGGGGCCGTGGAGGGCGGATTCATAGGGGGCGGCGAACTTATTGGCACATCCTCGCGAGCGGCAAGGGGAATGTCGGTTCCGCGGGGCAAAGTCCTCATGGCAATTGCCCTCCGCCGGCTTCGGTGCTACTTCCCCCGCGCCATGTCCGCGCTTCCGAAAATCACCGTCGTCACCCCCAGCTTCAATGGCGCGGCCACCATCCGCGATACCATCGAAAGCGTGGCGCGGCAGGACTACCCGGCGGTCGAGCACATCGTCATGGATGG
>JAYTML010000305.1:0-7437 GCA_043728655.1 Chthoniobacter sp.
TGAAGCGGCTCGTCGCGCCGTATCAGTTCGCAGCGGCGATGATGCTGCACGAGGACTACGACGGGCAGGGGCTTTACCTTTACGAGGTCGAGCGGGTGAAACCATTCTGGGGCGAGACGCTGCTGGCCGCCGCGCGCCCGCACATCGCCATCGAGGGCCGCGAGCGAATCGACGGGCGCAAGGCGACCAACGGCATCCACCGCCGGCGCATCGACCCGAAGCGGTTCGCCCGCATGGGGTACCCCGAGGCAATCTGGTTTCACATGCACCATGCGGCACGCTCGATGACCATCGAATCGCCGTCCGAGTTTGCGCTTGATCAGCGGATCCGCGCCCAGGTCGCGGTGATCGAAGAATGCGTGCGCCTCGCGCTGGGGTGACTCAGCGCGCCTCGCGGCGCAGGATCATCGGCTCGCCCTCGAAGAGCGCCTTCGGATCGCCCGCCGCGATGAACGCGGCAAGGTTTGCGGTCGTGTCCGTGAGTTCGACGCTGGTGCCGAACTGGCCCGACGTTACCTTTCCGCGCAGCTTGCCCGCCTTCACGGCTGAGACGAAGGCGCCCTCGTTTGCCAGCCAGATGCGCACGTCGCCGCGCCAGTTCACATCGTAGCGGGCGAAGCTGTAGCTCGCCGGGCGCTTTTTCGACCCATCGGGCGCGAGCGTGATGAAGCTGAGATACCCGCCGCCGCCGATCTGCGTCGCCAGCACGTCGTAGCGGCTTTGGTCCAGATTGCCGTCCTTCGAGTGTCCGACGCTGAGCACGTCGATCCACGGCGTGATGGCGTGCTCGCGGCCTTTGCCGCGGTTTTCGCGGCGGTAGCGGAAGTGCCAGAAGGCGACCTCGTCGCTGCCGATCTGCCGGAACACGCCCTCGATCTGCGGGTCGTATCGAGACGCCGATGGCAGGGAGAGCGGATTCTTCGACTCGGGCAGGCATCCGGCGAGAGCAAGGCAGGCGACGGTGAGGAGGAGAAGATGGCGGAGGTTCATAAAGGCGATGGAGGATTTCCCGCCCGATACAGCGGGCGCAAAGGCTAAAGCAGTTCCGGGTAGTGCGCGCGGGCGACGGCGTCGCATTTCTCAAGGATCGCGGCGGCGCAGTCGAGATGCTGGATGTCCTCGACGAGCTGGCGGCAGGCGGCGCTGTCGAGGGATTGCACGGCGCGTTTGACGCGCGGCACCAGGGCGGCACCGGCGCTGAGTTCATCGACGCCGAGGCCGATGAGCAGAGGCGTGAGGATGATGTCGCCCGCCATTTCACCGCAGATGCCGACCCAGAGATCGCGCGCGTGCGCGGCCTCGATCGTCATGCGGATGAGCCGGATGATCGCGGGATGCGTGGGCTCGTAGAGATGCGCGATGTGTTCGTTCAGGCGATCGACAGCTATGGCGTACTGGATGAGGTCGTTGGTGCCGATGCTGAAAAAATCCACCTCTTTCGCAAGGATGTCGGAGGCGATGGCGGCGCTGGGAATCTCGATCATGGCGCCGACCTCCAGATGCGCGTCAAAGGCGAGACCCTCGGCACGAAGTTCGGCGCGGCATTCCTCCAGCACGACGTTGGCGCGGCGGAGCTCCTCCACGCCGGAGATCATGGGATACATGATGCTGACATTGCCGACGGCGCTGGCGCGCAGGATGGCGCGGAGCTGGGTCTTGAAAATATCGAGCCGCTCTAGGCAGAAGCGGATGGCCCGCCAGCCGAGGAAGGGATTGAGCTCCTCGGGCATGTGCAGGGCGCTCATGAATTTGTCGCCGCCGAGGTCGAGCGTGCGGATGATGACCTTGTGAGGCCTGGCGGCTTCCGCGACGCGGCGGTAGGCGGCGTACTGCTCCTCCTCGGTGGGGAGCTCGGTCTTGTTCAGGTAGAAAAATTCGGTGCGGTAAAGGCCGACGCCCTCGGCGCCGTTCTGCCGGACCTGCTCCATGTCGTCGGGCAGTTCGATATTCGCGGAGAGGATGACGTGCCGTCCGTCGAGCGTGGTGGAGGCCGTCTCGCGGAGTTTCGTGAGGTTTTCCTCGACCTCGGTCTTCTTGATTTCGAGCTCGCCGTATTCCCACAGCGTCTGGTCGCTGGGATTGACGACGATCAGCCCGTTGTAGCCGTCGAGCAGGACATGATCCCCGGTGGCGAGCTGGAGACTCGCGTCGTGCAGGCCCACGATCGCCGGGATATTCAGCGAGCGGGCCATGATCGCGGTATGCGAGGTCTTGCTGCCCGCATCGGTGCCAAACGCGAGGACGAGCGCACGGTCGAGCTGCGCCGTGTCGGACGGCGCGAGATTGTGCGCGATGAGGATGTGCGGCGTGGTGATGCTCGCGAGGTCGCGAGCCTCTTTGCCCATGAGATTGTGGACGACGCGGCGCGTGACATCGTGGATGTCCAGCGCGCGCTCGCGGAGGTAGGGATCGTCGATCTCGCTGAGCGTCTTGGCGTAGCGGTTGGCGACGCTTTGGAAGACGTGCTCCACATTCATCTTGTCGCGCGAGAGCATCCGCAGGACCTCGTCGATCAGCGTGCGGTCCTCGACCACGAGCAGATGCGCGTCGAAAATGCCCGCGTCCTTTGCACCGATGGACTCTGCGATGCGCTGCTGCATCTCCAAGATCTGCGCGCGGGTGGCGAGCAGCGCCGCCTCGAAGCGCGCTATCTCGCCCGGGATTTCGCTCGTCTCGATGCGCCGGGAAGGCGCCGCCTCATCGTCCGGCCGATAGACGAAGACCGTGCCGCGCGCGATGCCTGGCGAGACGCCCGTCCCCTGAAAACGCCTTTCCTCCGTGGATGCCGCGTCGGTGCTCATGGGAGGGTGGGCGGGCAGGGCGCGCGGGGATCAGTCCTCATCGAACTTGCGCAGGATCACGGCTTCGATTTCCGCGAGCGCCTTGTCGGCGTCCGCGCCTTCGCAGGTTACGATCAGCTTCGAGCCCTGCCCCGCCGCGAGCATCATCAGACCCATGATGCTTTTCCCGTTCACGCGCTCGCCGTCCTTTTCCACCCAGATCTCCGCGCGAAAGCGGCTCGCGGTCTTCACAAACATCGCCGAGGGACGCGCGTGGAGCCCCAGCCGGTTCATGATCGTGAGTTCCTTGTTGGCTTTGGACTGATTGGCGGATTCGGATTTGCGGCTGAGGAAGCCCATTAATGCTCTTTCTTCTTCTGCATGGTTTTCAGCAATCTTTCGTTGAATTCGACGGCACTGTTCTGGCCCATGCTCTTCAGTTTCTGGTCCAGCGCAGCCACTTCCACGAGTCGCGACAGGTCGCGTCCGGTACGAACGGGGATCGTGATGTGCGGAATCAGGATGTCGAGGATCTCGTAGTACTCCTGATCCAGACCTATTCTATCGACCTCCTCCAGCTCCTGCCAATCCTTTAGTGTGACGATGAGGTCCAGCCGCTTTTCCAAGCGCACGCTGCCGATGCCAAAGATCGACATCACATTGATCACGCCCAACCCGCGCACCTCCATATGGTGGCGCGTCAGCTCCGGCGAACTCCCGGAAAGCTCCCGCCCCTCCAGTGCGCGAAAGCGCGTCATGTCATCGCTCACCAGGCTGTGGCCTCGCTCGATGAGCCCGAGCACGCACTCGCTTTTTCCGATGCCGCTGGACCCCCGGATCAGCGTGCCCACCCCCATGATGTCCATCATGCTGCCGTATTCGCTTTTCGTCGGGGCAAAGTCGAATTCCAGCGCGAGCGTGGCCGCGTTCGTAAAGCGCATCGTCACCATGGGCGTGCGGAATACGGCGACCCCCGCCTCCTCCGCCTCCTCCAGCAGAAAGGGGGGCAACTTCGCGGAGCGCGAGACCACGATGCACGGTATGGGCTGGGCGCACACCGCGCGGCAGCGGGCGCGCACCTCCGTCTCCGGGAGGCTCTTGAGATAGGAAAGCTCCGCGCTCCCGAGCACCTGGATGCGCTTGTCCGCGAAGTAGCTGAAAAAACCCGCCAGCGCCAGCCCTGGGCGGTTGATCGTGGGCTCGCGGATGCGCCGGCCAAAGCCGCTGTCCGAGCCCAGCAGCTTCATTCCCAGCGACTCCGAGTGCCGGGTATAAAATTCACCGACCGTGACGGAGGGGGGCTTGGATTCGGGGGCGCTCATCGGGTTCGCCCCGACTCTAGGCATCCATGAAAACCCGCAAGAAGCTGAAAATCAGGTTTGGGCGAGATTTTACTGCAAAGCCGCCTCCGGGCGCGCTGCACCTTTTACGAAAAGGTCGGCTCCATGAGGCCGAAGCCGCCGTCTTTGCGCCGGTGGAGGACGTTGATCTTCTCGGTTTTAGCGTTGAGAAAGACGACGAACTGGCGGTTGGACATTTCGATCTGGAGGACGGCTTCGTCCACGAACATGGGCTTGACCGGGTAGCGCTCGGTTTTGATGACCTCGGGGACGTGATTCTCAGTTTCCTCGAAGGCCGCATCGAGATGGAACACGTGCTCGTCGAAATGCTGGACGTCGTGCCGGCGGGGGCGGTGGTCGCGGAGGATCCGGGTCTTGTACTTGCGCATCTGCCGGGCGATCTTGGAGATGACGCCGTCGATGGCCGCATACATGTCGTCGCACTCGTGGCTGGCCTCGATGGAGATGTGGTTGTTGCAGTGGAGGATGATCTCGGCGAAGTGCCGGTGCTTCTCCACGTCGAGGATGACCTGCGCGTCGATGATGCGCGGGTAATCGAGGTGCAGGCCCTCGATTTTTTTGATGGCGTAGTCCTTGATCGGCTCGGTGACGCTGACGTGGCGGCCGGTGACTTTTACGGGGACGTTGACGTTTGCTGTTTGCATGTGGGTCCTTTCGTTTTTTTTTCGGGGTTACATCTGGAAGCCTTCGCCGAGATAGACGCGGCGGGCGATGGGATCGTTGAGGAGAAAGTCCTTGGTACCCTGGGTGACGACGCGGCCCTCGTAAATGAGGTAGGCGCGATCGACGATGTTGAGGGTTTCGCGAACGTTGTGGTCGGTGATGAGGATGCCGAGGCCGGCATCGCGCAGATTCGAGACGATTTGCTGGACGTCGGCGACGGCAATGGGGTCCACGCCGCTGAAGGGCTCGTCGAGCATGAGGAGGCTGGGCTTTGTGACGAGGGAGCGTGCGATGGTGAGGCGGCGCTTTTCGCCCCCAGAAAGCGTGAGCGCGGTCTGCCTGGCGACATGCTCGATGCCGAACTGGGTGAGCAGTTCGTCGCAGCGGTGGCGGCGCTCTTTCCTGTTCAGCGGCTGGGTTTCGAGGATGGCGAGGATGTTTTCCTCGACGGTCATCTTGCGAAAGATCGACTCCTCCTGCGGCAGGTAGCCCATGCCCATACGGGCGCGCTTGTACATGGGGAATTTCGTGACGTCCTTGCCGTCAAAGAGCACGCGCCCGCCGTTCGGCTGCACAAGGCCGACAATCATGTAAAAGCTCGTGGTTTTCCCCGCGCCGTTCGGGCCGAGGAGGCCGACGATCTCGCCGCGGCGGCAGTTGATGTCCACACCGTTCACGACCGAGCGCCCGCCGTAAATCTTGACGAGCTTTTCGGTGCGGACGATTTCCTGACCGATGCCTGCGGGGGGAGTGTCAGTGGTGATCACGCTTCAGAGGCCGGAGTTGCCCTTATCGATGATGATGGTTTTGTGCGGCCCTTCGGCGTGCATGTGGCCGTCGCGGTTGAGGGTCATTTTCGTCCCCTGCGCGGTGGCCATGACGAGATTGATGCCCTGCTGCACTTCGGGCTTTCCGGTGAGCACGATGTCACCGGTTACGGCGTCGTACACCGCTTTGTCCGCCCGTCCGATCGAGCGCTGCACGGTGCCGTCCGGGTCGGTCTTTTCCTGGGTGATGACCACGCGCCCGCCGGCATTGGCTTCGGCCACGGCCTTCTGCAGGCCGCCGCCCTTTTTCTTCTCGGCCGCTGGCGCGGGGGTGGAGGGAGTGGGTGTCGCGGGTTTGCCGATCCCGTTGGGCGCGGGCTTGGTTTTCTCAGCGCCCTTGAGGTGGGCGGTGAGCTTGTCGCACGTCACGTTGAACTCGGGGTCTTTCACGATCACGTCACCGATGAAGACGGCTTCGTTGGTCTTCTGATTGAAGGTGGCCTCCAGCGCGTCGATCTCGGTGGGCCCCTTGTCCTTCTTGATGACGGGCTTGGGCGCGAGGTCCTCGGTCAGCCTGGCCTCGGTGGCGGCACCGGGAAGCGGCTGGCCCTTGAATGCGGGCGTCGAGCCATTCACGGGCTCGATCTGGCGGAGCAAATCGTCCGACGGGCTGCGTTCTGCGGGTCTCTGGGAAAAGGCGGGCGCGCACATGAGCGCGCCGACGGCGAAAAGGATCGGGAGTTTCATCAAGGTTTTTTGGGCTGAGGCGCGTCGGGTTCTTCCTCGACCAGATTGTAAATCAGCATCCGCACGCCGCCACCGAGGGTGCCCTGCCGCGTCTTCATGTTGAATTCCATGGTCTCGCCGGTGAGTTCAAAGTCGTCCCGCCTGATGTCCACATGATGCTTCGTGGAAATGACGCTGGTGTTCACGTTCAGCACGGATTTCGGCAAAGCGATGGACATGTCGTGCTCGCCGTTTTCATCAAAGGTCTCGACCTCGGTGTCGGTCATGGCGATGTGCTCCGCATCGATCTTTGAGGCGACGCCGATGGTGAAGATCATCTGCTTTTTTCCGTCGCCGTCGAAGTAGGGAATCTTCAGCCCCTTGGCGTCGTGGTCTTCGGAAACGGGGATGTCGATCTTGCCAGGCTCCTTCGCCTTGTCCTTGCCGTCCTTTTCTTTGGCGACCTTGGCGTCCGGCTTTTTCACCGCCTCTTTCTTGTCCTTCGCCTTCGGCTTCTCCTCGTCCTTTTTCTGCGCGTAGGCGCTCACCGCCAGGGCCGCGGCGGCGAGAGTGGCCGCGAGGGCGGTGACGGCTTTAGGAAACGAGCGCATGGATTTCACGTAATTGTCTCAGCAGCGCCGGGAGTTGCGCGAGCGGAATTTGATTCGGCCCGTCCGACAGCGCCTGGCTCGGGTCCTCGTGCGTCTCGATGAAGATGCCGTCGCATCCCGTGGCCACCGCCGCGCGCGCGAGCACCGGGGCGAGCACACCGTCGCCGCCCGTCTTGTCCCCCGCCCCGCCGGGCCGCTGCACGGAGTGCGTGGCGTCGAAGACGATGCGGTAGCCGGCCTCGCGGATCCAGTAGAGCGAGCGCATGTCGGCGACGAGGTTGTTGTAGCCAAAGGTCGTTCCGCGCTCGGTGAAAAAGAACTGGTCGTTGCCGAAGGCGAGCAGCTTGTCGGCGATGTTTTTCACATCCCACGGCGCGAGGAACTGCCCCTTTTTCACATTCACCACGCGCTTGGTTTCCGCCGCCGCCTGGATGAGGTCGGTCTGCCGGCAGAGGAAGGCGGGGATTTGCAAAATGTCGATGAACTCCGCCGCCACTGCGCAGTCCTCGGGCGAGTGGACATCCGTGGT
>JAYTML010000306.1:0-2762 GCA_043728655.1 Chthoniobacter sp.
AGCCGGAGATCCAGAAGCCCATCAACCTCACCTTCGACGCCGCCGGCCGGCTCTGGGTCAGCGGCTCCGAGATGTATCCGTGGCCCGCCGGCACCGACGCGCAGGGCAAGCCCATCCCCAATTTCGCCAAAGCCTACGACGACATCGCCGGCGCATTCGGTGCGCGCGGAAAAGCGCCCGCGCCCTCGAACCAGGCGCGCGATTCCGTCCGCGTCCTCAGCGACTTCGACGAAACGGGCCACGCCAGAAAGATCACCGTCTTCGCCGACGGCCTCAATATCCCCAGCGGCGTCCAGCCCCTCCCGCGCGGTTCCGCGGCCATCGCGAAGATTTTCCCCGACGCCTACATCCCCGACCCGAATCCCGCCGTGCGCAAGCCCGCGCCCGTCGGCCAGGGCCACCTTCGCGACGTTCCCAAAGGCGACTCCGCCATCATCTACTCCATCCCGAATATCTACCTGATGACCGACTGGGACGGCGACGGCCGCGCCGACAAGCGCGAAGTCCTCTACGGCACCGCCGGCTTCCTCGACACCCACGGCGGCATGTCCAGCTTCCTCTATTGGATCGACGGCTGGATCTACGGCACCCACGGCTTTCGCAACCACTCCGAAATCCGCGACAAAACCGGCCGCCTCACCGTCCTCGACAGCGGCAATACCTACCGCTTCCGCCCCGACGGCTCCGCGTTTGAAATCTACACCCACGGCCAGACCAATCCCTTCGGCCTCACCGTCGATCCGCTCGGCAATTTCTACAGCGCCGACTCCCACTCGAAGCCTGTGTACATGCTCCTCCGCGGCGCCTACTACGAGGGCATCGGCAAACAGCACGACGGCCTCGGCTTCGCCCCGCGCATCACCGACGACGACCACGGCTCCACCGCCATCGCCGGCATCGCCTACTACGCCGCCGAGCAGTTCCCCGAGGAATACCGCGGCAATCTTTTCAACGGCAACCCCGTCACCCAGCGCCTCAACCGCGACAAACTCGAATGGCACGGCTCCACCCCGCGCGCCATCCGCCAGCCCGACTTCCTGACCTGCGACGACCCGTGGTTCCGGCCCGTGCAGGTCAAGCTCGGCCCCGACGGCGCGCTCTACATCGCCGACTTCTACAACCCCATCATCGGCCACTACGAATTCCCCCTCGCCGACCCGCGCCGCGACCACACGCACGGCCGCATCTGGCGCATCGTCTGGCGGGGTGAAAGCGCCCGCGCTCAAAACGCGTCACCCGCACCCATCCCCGCGAGCGCCCCATCCGCTCCTGAGAACCCCGCACCCGCTCTCGCAAAGGGGAGCGCGGGCTTCCAGCCCGCACCCGCCGGCATCCTGCCGGCGGGCACTGACGCGTCGCCCGCAAAAAACGCTCCGTCCACCAGCGACGCGCCCCTCCATGTTCCCGGCAGGATGCCGGCAACTGCGGGCAGGATGCCCGCGCTCCCCGACCTTACCGCGCTCGACGCCGCCGGGCTGGTGGAAAAACTCGCCGACCCGAACCTCATCGTCCGCACGCTGGCGACGAATGAGTTGGTGGATACGGGCGGCAATAGAAGTCCTCACCGGTTGTTCAGCCAGAATGGTTACACCATCGAAAGTTTGCGCAGGCTCTACAGACACCCTGAAGAGGAAACAGAAGCCGAATTCAAGCCCGACAGCGCAACTGCTCGGGCACATGCTCTCTGGGTGCGGGAGCGCTTGCAACGCCAACGCATCAGCGACATCTCCGTCGCGCGCGACGCCCGCGAGCCTTCCGATGCGCAGGTCCGAATTTTTGCCATGAGAATACTTGCAGAAAGAAAACGGCTTGAAGGGCCGGCTTATGGAGAATTGGTCATGGGGTTGCAGGACGGAGATGCGATGGTCCGGCGCACAGCGGGCGAAGCGCTCGCCAAGATTGAGTTTAGGTTAGAGAGCCACTCGAGTGCGCGACTGGTGTTCACCCCCCGCGCCCATCCGTTGTGGGATGACCCTCGAACGACACCTGTGCTGCATCTCCTTCGCGCTTGGAAAGCAGCTCCGGCAGACGACCTGGAGCTCATTCACCAAATCAAGGTCACCCTCAAGAGTCTTATGGGAAGCCGCGCGAATGACGGGATGTACGTAGCCAACTTCGATGCAACAGCGGATGCCAAAGGCGCCGACCTTTTGGCCGAAGTATGCCTCGCCATTCCGACGCCGGAGGCCGCGGAGTTTTTGCTGAGACATCTCTCGCGCACCGAGTTTCAAGGCCCGCGCAGCAGCGAGTTGCTCCGTCACACCCTGCTGTATCGGTCGGTGCAAAATCTCGAATTGCTCACTAACGGGCTCGTCGAGCGTTTCAAAGACGCGCCGCTCCCGCAGCGGCTGAGCGTCGCCGACAATGTGGCCGCGGCCTACCGCCAGCGCGGCCTCCCGCTGCCCGACGCCATCACCGCCTGGACCCAGCGCACCATGGTCGATGCCCTCGCCACCACCGATGAAGCCCTGCTCAAGCGCGCCATCGAAAGCGTCCGCGAAACCAAGCTCGACGCAAAATACGAACCGCTCGACCTCATCATCAAAGACCCGAAACGCACCGGCCCAATCCGCGCCGCGGCGCTGGAGGCTGTCGCCAATCTCGACCTCGGACCTGCCACGCTCTCGGGAGCGCTGGCCGATGCCTCCAGCATGACCTTGCGGAAGCGCGCCGCCGAACTGCTCGGGCAGATGACCGGCAACAAGAACGCCCAACTGACCTTGCTCGCCGCCCTCCCCACCGCACCCGCCGAACTCGCCACC
>JAYTML010000307.1:0-2996 GCA_043728655.1 Chthoniobacter sp.
GAATGCGGAATTCATCAGCCGGGAGTGGTAGGCGCCGGCGACGTTGAGCGTCTTTGCCAGGCGGATGCCGTGCTCCTTGGCGAGCGAGACGGCGAGGGCGATCTTGGAGCTTTCGCCGGAGATGACGATCTGGCCGGGGCTGTTCAGATTTGCCACGTCCACGTCGGTCTCGGAGGCGAGGCTGCGGACGGCGCTCTCATCCGCGCCGATCATCGCGGCCATGCCGCCGCTGCTCTGCTCGCAGGCTTCCTGCATGAAAAGGCCGCGCTGGGCCACGAGGCGGAGGCCGGTCTCGAAATCGAACGTGCCGGCGGCGGCGTGCGCGGTGAATTCGCCGAGCGAGAGCCCGGCGGCGGCGTGGATCGGCAGTTCGCCCATCTCCGAGCGGAGCGCGGCGAGACACGCGAGGCCGTGGACGAAGAGCGCGGGCTGGCAGTTTTTTGTCTGGGTCAGCTCCTCCTCCGGGCCGGTGAAAGCGATGGCGCTGAGGGAGCGTCCGAGGATTTCGTCCGCGCGCGAGAAGATCTCGGCGGCGGCGGGATACTTTGCGGCGAGGTCCTGGCCCATGCCCACGGTTTGGGCGCCCTGGCCGGCGAAGAGGATGGCGATGCGTTTGTCTTTCATAGTCTGGTTCCGATGGAAATGAGCCGGGCGGCCCGTGTGGCGGCGCGCTCGAGAAACTCCGCTCCGCGACTCATCGCGGCTTCGAGCGTCACGGGTTCGTCGATGATCGCGCAGGTGGCGTCGAAAATGGAATGCACGTCCGCGTTTTCAGCGATCGATCCGGCGAGGGCGAGGACGGGTTTGCCGTGCTTCCGCGCGAGGGCGGCGATGCCGGCGGGGCCTTTGCCCTCCAGCGTCTGGCCGTCGATGCGGCCCTCGCCCGTGACGACGAGATCGCTCGCGGCGATGCGCTCCTCCAGGCGCAGCGTGTCGGCCACGAGGTCGAAGCCGGAGCACACCGTCGCGCCGCAAAAGCTCATCAGTCCAAAGGCGATCCCGCCCGCCGCGCCGGCGCCGGGCGTCTCGCGGAAGTCACAGCCGAGGTCCGTGGTGACGCAGTCGGCGAGCGCGCTGAGTCCGCCCTCCAGCGCGACGATGTCCGATGCGGCCGCGCCTTTCTGCGGGCTGAAAACGTGCGCGGTGCCGCGCGGGCCGAGCAGGGGATTTTGCACGTCGCACGCGGCGATGATCTCGGGCAGGTCGATCGCGCCGTCCGGCTGGATGCGGGTGAGGGCGATGAGGTGGCTGGGGAAGAGCGCGAGTTCCTCGCCGTCGCTGGTGAGAAACTCGTAGCCGAGCGCCGCGGCCATGCCGACGCCGCCGTCGGTGGTGGCGCTGCCGCCGAGGCCGACGAGGATTTTCCGCGCGCCGCGCTCCGTGGCGTGGCGGATGAGCTGGCCGGTGCCAAAGGTGTTCGCGCGGAGAGGGGCGAGTTCGTCCTTCGTCAGCCGCCAGATGCCGGACGCCTCGCTCATCTCGATGATCGCGAGCTGCTCCGCTGCTACCCACGCGTAGCGCGCCGGGACTTCGCGCCCAATGGGATCGAGCGCCCGCGTTTCCACCCACTCCCCGCCGAGCGCCTGGCAGAGCGCCTCGGCAAATCCCTCGCCGCCGTCCGCGATGGGTGCGGCGGAAATCTCCGCGTCCGGCCAGACGGCGTGCAGCCCCCGAGTGATCGCCTCCACTGCGGCGACCGCCGAGAGCGAACCTTTGAACTTATCCGGGGCAACGAGGATTTGCATGACCGATGGGGCGGCGACTTTCGTCACGAAATGCGGGGATGACAAGTGGCTTGCGAGCACCCGGTCCGATGGGGCGGCATTGGGTTTCTCGCTGCGCCTTTCCGCGAGCGAGTGCTGGAAACCAAACCGGCGACAGTATTCCCTGATGCCGAGATTCCGTGCTGCCCGCAGGAATCCTCCGCTCCCTCCCCGACGCCATCACTTTCCCATGAAGCCAAACGCCAACCGACTGGCGGCTGCCGCCGTGCTCCTCGCCGCCATTTTCGCCCCTGCGGCCCGCGCCGCGGAGCCGCGCAGCGTGTCCGGCATCTATCCGCACCTCGCGATGTTCAATGAGGAGGGTGAGTGCGGGACGGGCGCGGTGGTGCCTTGGGCGGATCGGCTGTGGGTCGTCACGTATGCGCCGCATCAGCCGAAAGGATCCTCGGACAAGCTCTATGAGATCACGCCTGTGCTGGAGCAGCTCATCCGGCCGGAAAGCATCGGCGGCACGCCGGCGAACCGGATGATTCATCGCGAGAGCGGGCAGCTTTTCATCGGGCCGTATGCGATTGATGGGCAGCGCAACGTGGGTGTGATTCCTTACACGACGATGTTCGGCAGGCACACGGGGCTCGCGCGGCATCTCACCGATCCGGCGGGGAAGATCGTCTTCGCGACGATGGAGGAGGGGATCTACGAGGTGGACGTGAAGACGCTCGCGCCGACGACGCTGTGGACGGACGAGCAGGTGAAAGGCGGCCGGCACGCGGACCTGCCGGGCTATCATGGAAAGGGCTTTTACTCCGCGCAGGGCCGCTACGTGTATGCAAACAACGGCGACCACGCGAAAGAGGCGCTGCGCGACCCCTCGGTGCCGAGCGGCGTGCTCGCGGAGTGGGATGGAAAGGCGGACGCCTGGACGGTCGTGCGGCGCAATCAGTTCACGGAAGTGACCGGCCCCGGCGGCATCGAAGGCAGCGCGCCGGACGCGCCGCTCTGGAGCATCGGCTGGGATCACCGCTCGCTCATCCTCATGCTGCTCGACGGTGGAAAGTGGTCGTCCTTTCGCCTGCCAAAGTCCTCGCACAGCTATGACGGCGCGCACGGCTGGAACACGGAGTGGCCGCGCATCCGCGAGATCGGCGAGAAGGATCTGCTGATGACGATGCACGGCGCGTTTTGGAAATTCCCGCGCACGTTTTCCGCAAAGAACACGACGGGGATCGCGCCGCGTTCGAACTACCTGAAAGTCATCGGCGACTTCGCGCG
>JAYTML010000308.1:0-1607 GCA_043728655.1 Chthoniobacter sp.
AGCGCGAAGGGATGGTTGAGCAGCCAGAGGGCTTGCGGGGCGACGACGCTGTCGGTGCGCTTCTCGACGATGGCGGAGGGATCCGCGCCGTCGAAGAGCATCTGGTAGGTCGCTCGGTCGCTGCGAATCGTGGTGATGTAGAGCGTGCGGCGCGGCGCGGCGAGATCGCGGAGCGAGGCGCCGCCAACCGTGCGGTCGAGCGCGCCGGTGGTGGCGAGCAGCGAGTCGCGCAGTTCCTCGGCGCTGAGGCGGCGGCGGTTCTGGCGGGTGAAAAGCTGGTTGTCCGCGTCGGCTTTCCGCGCAGCGGGAGCGGCGGTGGAGGACTGCTGATACGTGGCGCTCGTGAGGATGAGGCGGTGGATCGCCTTCACGCTCCAGCCGCTTTTTACAAACTCCGTGGCGAGCCAGTCGAGCAGCTCCGGGTGGGTGGGCGGCGTGCCGAGTTTGCCGAAGTTATTCGGCGTCCTCACGATGCCCTCGCCGAAGTGGTGCTGCCAGATGCGGTTCACCATGACGCGGGCGGTCAGCGGGTTTTCGGCGCTGGCGATCCAGCGCGCGAGTTCCATGCGTCCGCTGCCGGCGGCGATGGGCGGCTGCTCGCCGGTCAGCAGCGCGGGAAAGGCGCGCGGCACGGTGTCGCCGAGCCGGTCGTAGCGGCCGCGGGTGTGGATCTGCGCGTCGTGAAAGCCGTCGTATTTCGTCGCCGGGATGCCGCCTTCCTGAAGGCCCTGCACGAATTCCGCGCCCGCGACTTTCCCGGCGAGCGTCTTCTTTTCCTCCTCCAGCGCAGGGCGGCCCTGGACATCGCCGCCGAGCTGCGCGCCCTCGCCGGCGCAGACCCACCAGATGTCGTCCTGCCCCTGCGCGGCGCCGCGCACGAGCGCATCGCGCAAATCCCACTCCGCGCCGTCCGCGCCGCGCACGATGAAGTCGGTCTGCGTGGAGTCGCATGTGTATTCGCCGCGCGGGCGGATGATGAGCTGCACGAGTTCGCCCGCTTTCACCGTGATCTCGCGCTCGGCGAATTCCGCCGTGCCGCCGTTGTCCATCGTTCCGCCGCCGAGCTTCTCCCCGGCGCGGCGCACCTCCCAGGCGATGCCGTCGCCGCAGTTCGGATCGGCGTCGCGCAGCCTCGCGCTCACGCGCACGGTGCCGGTCACCGGGCTGCGCCACGCCACGCTCGCGGCGGTCTTCGGGCCGGGGTGCAGGGCGATGGATTTCGCGGGCAGCTTGATGGTGATGAAGCTCTGCTCGGCGTCGGTGGTGTTGATGACGAGCGAGGGATTGTCCGCGCCTTTCGGGTTCCACGCGTGCAGGCCGGGCTTGTTGAAAATATCGCGCTTCACGACGGTGAGCGGCTGCAGGCCGCCGGTGAGCTGCGCGTCGATCTCGGCGATTCGCTTTTGCGCGGCAGCGCGCTCCGCCGCCTGCGCGGGCGAGAGCAGCGGCCAGCGCGCGAGTTTCTCGCCGTCGCCTTTGCCCTGGAATTTCGCGAGGATGCGGCTGCTGAAAAAGACGCCGGCCATCCCGTAGTAATCGCGCGCGGTGAGCGGGTCGAACTTGTGATCGTGGCAGCGCGCGCAGGCGAGCGTGAGGCCGAGGAAGGC
>JAYTML010000309.1:0-2762 GCA_043728655.1 Chthoniobacter sp.
TGGGAGGTCCACACGATGAACCTCACGCCGAACTGGGGGCAGGCCGGGCTGGAGCCGCTCGCCGCGCAGATCGACACGTATGCGCGCGGGCAGTTCGGCCGGCGGAAATTCGATCTCGTGGGCTTCAGCATGGGCGGATTGGTGAGCCGCTACTACGTGCAGCGGCTCGGCGGCTGGGAGCACGTCGAGCGGTTTGTCACGCTCGCCGCGCCGCATCAGGGCACGGTCACGGCGCATCTCATCCCGAATCTCGGCTGCCGCCAGATGCGGCCCGGCAGCCCGTTTCTCCGCGACCTCGCGAGCGACACGAGCCAGCTCGGGCGCGTGAAATTTACATCCATCTACACGCCGCTCGATGTCGTCATCCTGCCGGCGCGGAACTCCGCCATGCCGGAGGCGCGAAACGTCCGCCTGCCCGTGGCGATGCACCCGCTCATGGTGCTCGACCGCCGCTCGCAGCGCGCAGTGGCGGAGGCTCTCAGCCGCTGAGAGACTGTGAAATGAGTCGGCTCTCCGCGCGCTGGAGCGCACAGAGCGGCGCGCAGGAGCGCTTGCCTCCGGAGCCGAGCGCTCCTGCGCGACCGCGGCGCGCTCCGGCGCGCGGTCTGCAAGCACCCGCAGGCTTATTCACAGCCGCTGACCTCGGCGGCGATCGCGAGCAGGGCGAGCGCGGCGGTCGTGTCCATTGGCGAGCGCACCCAGAAGCTGATCCAGCCGGATTGCGCAAAGACGTGATGCGGCTCCGCGCGCCCGGCGGCGACGAGGGCATCGCGCCGCTCGCGGCCGACGAAAAGATCCAGCAGCCCGTTTCCGTGCAAATGCCCGAGTTCCTGCCGCCCGCGCGCGAACGCGACTCCGCCGAGCCGATGCGCCCGCAGGCGGACGCCCGGCAGCTCAAGCGCGCGGTTTTCAATCTCCTGCATCGCGGCGAGCCGCGTGGGATGGGCAAGCCACGTCCACGCCAGCAGCGCGGCGTCGAAAAGATGCGTCAGGCCGGGCACGCGCGCGAGCCAGCGCAGATGACGCACGACGAAGCGGAACATGGCTCAGATAGAGGCTGCGATGCGTTGGAGATCGACCACGGATTTCACGAATGACACGGATTTTCAGGAAACCCAATCCGTGTCGTCCGTGAAATCCGTGGTCAGAAAGCTCCCGTGGTTTTCACCCCTCCGCGAGGCGCTGGACGTGTCGCATGACGCGCAGATGCACGGCGCGGGTCATGTCGCTGGTCCACAGGTCGAAATACCAAAGCGGGCGGACATGCAGCGTGTACCAGCTCGATCCGATGAGGGTGGTCGTGCCGTCGCCGTTGTCGCGCAGCTCAAAGCGTCCACGATGCAGCGTGATGTGGCCGTACGCCTCCGGGTGCGTGGGCTGCTCGGTAATGTCGAAGGTCAGCCTCTCGCGCGGCACAAACTCGGCGATCGTTTCTTTGATCGTGATGCCGTCGCTGAATTTGCACTGCCGGTCCGCGCCGATGAAATCGCCGCCGTTCGTGGTCGCTGTGGGGTAGGGGAGGCCGAGGCGGAAGATCCAGTAGTCCGGCGCGTCGGGCACTTCGGGAAAGGCGAGGACGTGGGGCCACACTTTGGCGGGCGGTGCGTGGATGAGGATCTCGTCGGTCACGACGCGCATTTCATCCGTCCGCTGGAACGCCTCGCCCGCCGTCAGCAGCGCGAGCAGTGGGACGATGCTGAGCCGGAGGCGTGTGTCATTTGGCCGGAACCAAATGCGCCCGAGCAGCGCGCCGGCGAGGATCATGACGTAAAGCGCGGGCGATGCGATGACGAGGCACACCACGCCTTCGCGAATGACGACCGCCGCTGCGGCAAGACCGAGAAGCGTCGCGGTCAGCGAATGCAGGAGGCAGTCGCCGATGGTCGGGCGCAGGCTCCGCCAGCACCACGCGGCGACGAAACCTGCGACCAGCGGCACGAGGCACATGCTCGGCACCGCGAGTGCGCGCTGATCCTGGCCGGGGAACGCGTCGAGCAGTTCCTTCACGCCGAGGAAGAGCACGCCTGCCACGACATTCGCGGCGAGCATCCCCGTGAGCAGCGCCGGCAGACGGCTGCCGCTCGGCGGCGGCGCGGGGGCTTCGCTCATGCCTGCGGCCTACTGCACCTGCGGGAGGAGCAGCCCGAGGAGGTCGGCGATCTTCACGCGCTCCTGCCGTCCGTCGTCGCGATGGCGCAGCGTCACGGTGTCCGTCAGTTCCGGGCCCTTCTCGCCGAGCGTCTCGAAGTCGATCGTCACGCCGAAGGGTGTGCCGGCCTCGTCCTGCCGGGCGTAGCGGCGTCCGATGTTTCCCGTCTCATCGTAGAAGCAGTTCATCTGGCGCCTGAGCATGTCGTACACTCCACGGGCCTTGGCCACGAGCTCGGGCTTGTTCTTGAGCAGCGGGAAAACGCCGACCTTCACCGGGGCCACGCGGGGATGGAAACGCAGCACGGTGCGCTTCTCGATCTTGCCGTTCACGTCGGCCTTTTCTTCCTCGTGATACGCCGCGGCGAGGATGGCGAGCGCGAGCCGGTCGAGACCGGCGGATGGCTCGATGACGTGCGGCACGTAGTTGCCCTTGAAGATCTTATCGCAAAACTCCGCCGCCGCGCTGCGCGCCGCGTCTTCCGGCTTGGCATTCTTCGCCGCGCGCGCGGCCCATTCGTCTGAGACGCTCGCGACGAATGCCGCCCGTGCCGCCTCGTCCAGCTTGGCTGCGGCGGTGCGGAGGTCTTCGTCGAAAATCTCCTGGCTCTTGC
>JAYTML010000310.1:0-12689 GCA_043728655.1 Chthoniobacter sp.
AAGACGGAAGTCTCCGAGCCGATGCGGATCGCGCCGGCATGCAGGTTCACATACGCCCGCCTGAATTCGAGCCCGGCCACCGCGCCGTCCTTCGGCTTGAGCGCCTGCCGCAGGTGCCCGTTGATCTCCGCCTCGGTGAAGTCGAGACGCCGCGGCTGCGGGGAATCCAGCGCATCCATCAGGTCCCCGCCGACCATCCGCTCCTGCACCTCCTTGCCCGGCTCCGGCACGCCGTCGGGCTTCTGCGTGATCAAAAATACCGCCGCCAGCAGCGCGGAATAGATCAGCACGTTGACCGCCATCTTGATTTCGCGCAGACCGCCGCCAGCCTTCGGGTTGGTCATTTTGGCGATCCGCTTGCGGGCCTCCCCCGGCGTCTCGGCTTTCTCGCCGGACTCGCCCTCCTTCGGCAGGAGCGAGCGGTCGAGCTTCGCACCGCAGTTGTGGCAGTAAACGCGCTCGGCCTCATTCTCGTAGCCGCATTGCCCGCAGGGGATATTCGCCGCGCGCGCGGCATCGGTTTTCTTGGCCATGTTATGTCGATTTCTTTTTCGCCGACGGCTTTGCTTTCTCCGCCGGAGTCTTCGTTTCAGTCTTCTTGGTCTCGCCCGTCTTTGACTCCCCGGTGCTGGAATCGCTCTTGGCGGCAGCCTTGTATCCCTCGCTGCGGTAGTCGGTGATGTAAAATCCCGAGCCCTTGAAAATCAACCCCGCACCCGTGCCGAGCAGCCGCTTCACCTTCCCCTTGCCCCACGTCTTCTGCTGACACCGATCCTTCGGGCACGTGACCAGCAGCGGGTCGCTCATCGACTGAAAAAACTCAAAGGTCTTCCGGCACTTTTCACACTGATAGTCGTATGTCGGCATTGGGGATTGCGGTTCCTTGGAAAAAGGAGGCAGTGGAATAGCAGACCGGGCGCCGCCCGGCAAACGATAGTTCAGCCCATGGCACCGCACCAGAAAACCGCCCGTCCCCGCGAGCATCGCCTCCATGAAGATGGCCGCAGGACCGGGAAGACCGATTTGCATTTTCAAACCAGCACCGTCCCTGAAATCCGGCGCCCCCCCGCTCACTGACCCCACTCTTGACGCATCCAGCATCACCGATACTCTCTCGCGCCTTGAAAAAACCCTTCCCGATGATGCGAACGCTCGGACTCCTTCTCCTCACCGCTCTTTTCACCAGCGCCTGCTCGTTTCACGACCCGCGCTATAGCGACGACACGGTCTATCTCGGCGGCTTTCACAGCTCCCGCACCAGCGCCCCGCGCGTCAATACCGACAACGTCTCCTACTGGGATGGCGACGCCGCCTCAGGTCCACCCGCCGTCCGCATCAGCCTCGGCGAGCAGCGCGCCTATTTTTACAAAGGCAGCGAACTGGTCGGCGTCTCGGCCATCTCCACCGGACGCGAAGGCTTCGGCACAAGCCCTGGCACCTTCAAGGTCATCCAGAAGGACAAGGACCACGTCTCCTCCCTCTTCGGCGACTACGTGGACCGCGATGGCAACGTCATCCAAAAGGAAGTGGACACCCGCAAAGATCCCAAGCCCAAGGGCGCCATCTACGACGGCGCGAAAATGCCCTACTTCATGCGCATCGTCGGCGGCACCGGCATGCACGCGGGCTTCCTCCCCGGCTACCCCGCGTCGCACGGCTGCATCCGCATGCCCGGCCACATGGCGGAGCGGTTTTTTGCAAACGTCTCCCTGGGCACGCCCGTCACGGTCACCCACTGACCCCCGTGGCTGCGCCGGAAATCTCCGTCACCGAAGCACACCGGCGGCTCGCCGGGCCGCTCCCGCCGCGCCTCATCGACGTGCGCGAGGCGGAGGAGTTTGAAATCGCCCGCATCCCCGGAGCCGAGTTGATCCCTCTCTCGCAGTGGCCGGCCATCGCCGCGGAAAAGCTCCTCGATCCCGCCCAGTCGCTCCTCATCCAGTGCCACCACGGCGGACGCTCCGGCCAGGCCGCCGCATTCCTCCTCCGCAACGGCTTCACGGACGTGACCAACCTCGCCGGCGGCATCGACGCCTGGTCCCAGGAGATCGACCCGTCAGTCCCGCGCTACTGACCGCGCCCGCGCGGCAAACCGCCACGCGCCCAGCGCCACGCACGCCAGCGCAGCGATCTGATAGCCGGAAATCCCGCCGCCGATCCTCGGCGTCGCCCGAAGAAACTCGTGGGCGAAACGGAACGCGCCATACGCCATGAGGTAAATGTGGAAGTGCTGCCCCGCCAGCACCCGCCGCCGGCGGAGGCCCATGAATACAAAAATCGCGGCGGCATTAAACCCGATCTCCACCGGCACCGCCGGCCACCGGGCCACGCCCTGCGCGTCATTGATCGTCCACCACGCCGCCACGCACTCCTTTCCCATGCAGCACCCGTGCAGCAGACAGCCGAGGCGCCCGAGCACGATCCCCACCGGCGCGATCACCGCAAACCAATCCCCCGTCGCCGCCGTGTAACCGGTCAGCTTCTTCGCCACCTCCACACCCGCATAGCCGCCCAGAAGCGCACCGAGGATCGTCTTCCCCGTCGCCCAGATCATCCACCGATCAGGCGCATCCCAAAACATCCATCCCTCCGCCGCCAGATACACCACCTTCGCCCCCAGAAACGCGCTCACCAGCGCCGCAATGTAGATGACCAGCAACCGCTCATCCCGCTTCGCCAGCCGCACCCAAAACACTAGGCTCACCGCAATGCCCGCCAGCATCAGCAGCGAATACGGAGACGCGGTCATCCGATCCCGGCCGCGCCGCCCGCCGCGTAATACCGGCAAAACGAATCCAACTTCCCATCCGGCCGGATGACGTGCGTGCAGCAGCGGTCGATGCGGTCCTCGTCCCACGTCCCCGCGTCCATGAAGGGCTTGATGAAAAGGCGGAAGGTGTTCGTCTCGTTCAGCTCGAATTCCTTCAGCAGCGCGCCGAGCGGTTCGCTCTCGCATCCGCATTGCAGCAGGTCTTCCAGCGAGTAGCGCACTTTGTCGCGGAGAAAACCCTGCACGTTCCCGAAGTCGATGAACTCGCTCACCGAGTACGTCCGCCCGTTCGCCTTCAGCAGATAGCCGATCGTCGCGCAATTCGGATCCCCGCACGGCAGCGGCGTGAAGTCCTCGTACCGCAGCCGCCCCGCCGCCTGCTCCACCGCAGCGAGGATGATGTCCGCCGTATTCAAACGCGAACCGTACCCACCCGGAGGGACGGGCTCCCGCGCGTCCCCATTCTCCGAGGGCGAAGTCGGCAGCGCCTCCGCCCCGCCGCCTCCGCCCGCGCCGGAAGTTTGGGATCGCGCAGGAGCGCGTCCCTCCGTGCGTCCACTCGCAAACATCGGCTGAAACGCCACGCCGCGGATATTCGGATACGCCAGCCCGAACTCCACCGCCTCCCACACATGCGCCAGGTTCTCCGGCGTCACCGTCATCGCCAGCGTGATCGGGATGTTCAGCGCGCCGCAGCGCTCGATCGCCCGCCGCCGCGTCTCGCGCAGATCGGCCCCGCGCAGCGTGCGCTGTCCGGCTTCCTGCGGGCCGTCGAATTGCAGGTAGAGCTGGAATTCTCCGTAGCGAAACGTCCTGCCCAGCTCTTCGAGAAACGCGTCGTCGGTCGCGATGCGGACGCCGTTCGTATTCAGCAGCACGTAGTCGATGCCGGGGTTCGCGTGCAGCCACGCGAGCAGCTCTGCGAACTGCGGATGCAGCGTCGGCTCGCCGCCCGAGAGTTGGAGAATCTCGATGCCGCCCTTTCGGTCAATCACGCCCTGGATGCGCGCCTGCAGCTCCGCCAGCGGCACCGCATCGACCTCCGTGCTCCGCGGCGAATCCGCAAAGCACGTCGGGCACGCAAGATTGCACGAATTCACGATCTCGATCAGCGCGAGGCAGGTGGAAAGTTTTTCGAAAGGCGCAATGCGAGCGTCCAGCAGATCGCGACGGGGAGCGCGGGCTTCCAGCCCGTCGTCGCTGGCATCCTGCCGGCGACTGACCGCCCGCGGTTCGTTCACGTCATCGAGCTGCGACGCGCCCTCCCGTCCGTCCGGCAGGATGCCGGACGGTGCGGGCTGGAAGCCCGCGCTCCCCGCTGCATTCCTGCCCAGCGTCCCGCGCACCGCGCCGTCGCCCGCCGAGCACGCATTGCCACCGCAGCACGCGTTCTGCGGATCGCCCTGCGCGAGCCAGTAAAACCGCGCATCCGACGCGATGCACACGTCCGCCTCGCCATGCTCCACGCACGTCCGCCTCATCACCACCCGCTGCCTGTCCGCGCTCCCGATTTTCCAAACCTCCCCCGGACACTCCACGCGACAAACCGGGCACCGCGACTTGGTGCGCTTGAGGAGCGTCTCGCTGAAGAGCGGAACCATCATGGCGCGCTCCGCGGCATCTAGTGAAAATTCGGCGGCCCGACAACCGCGATGCAGCCAGAGATCACCGCCGTCGTCCCGGCCGCCCAGAAAACCACGCACATCAGCGCGCCCAAAAAGAACCGCGCCAACGGATTCACCGCCCATTTTCGCGCCAGCACCACAGCACCCCAGACGGAGCTGCCGAGCATCGCGAACCAAAGGACGCCAAAGACCGTTTCCATGACTATTTCTGCGCCCCGTGGACACGCGCCGCGACTTTCAGCCGCAGCGCATTCAGCGCGATGAAGCCGGTGGCGTCGTTCTGGTTGTAAGCCTTCGTCGGGTCGGCCTCCATCGTGGCGATGTCGGGGTTGTAGAGGCTCAGCGGCGACTTGCGGCCGGCGGTGATGATGTTGCCCTTGTAGAGCTTCAGCCGCACGGTGCCGGTCACGTTTTTCTGCGTCTCGGTGATGAGCGCCTGCAGCGCCTCGCGCTCGGGTGCGAACCAGAAGCCGTTATAGACCAGCGTCGCGTATTTCGGGATCAGCGAATCGCGCAGGTGCATGACCTCGCGATCCATCGTCAGCGACTCCACCTGCCGGTGCGCGAAGTGCAGGATCGCGCCGCCCGGCGTCTCATACACGCCGCGCGATTTCATCCCGACGAAGCGGTTCTCCACGAGATCCACGCGCCCGATGCCGTGCTTGCCGCCGAGCTTGTTCAGCACCCGCATGACCTCCAGCGGCGAAAGCCTCGCGTGATTTTCCGCGTCGTATTTCACGCCCGTGATTTTGAGTTCACCGAGCAGCGCATCCAGCTCGGGGTAGCCGATCCCCACGCAGTTCCCCTTTTCAAAAACCAGCTCCACATGCTCCGCCTTGTCCGGCGCTTCCTCGGGCGAAACCGAGAGCACATACATCTCGCGTGCCTTCTCCGCGCTCGCGTCGAACCACGGGTCCTCGAGGATGCCCGCCTCGAAGCTGATGTGCAGAAGATTGCGATCCATCGAGTATGGCTTCTTCGCGCTCGCCAGCACCGGAATCTTGTTTTTCTCCGCATACGCGATCATCTCCGCGCGCCCCGGAAACTGTTCGCGAAACCGATCCTGCCGCCACGGCGCGATGACCTCCAGCTCCGGTGCCAGCGCCGCCGCCGTCAGCTCAAAACGCACCTGGTCATTCCCTTTCCCCGTCGCCCCATGCGCCACCGCGTCCGCCTTTTCCGCGCGCGCGATTTCCACCATGCGCTTGGCGATCAGGGGCCGCGCGATCGACGTGCCGAGATAATACTGACCCTCGTAAATCGCGTTCGCCTGGATGATCGGGAAGATGAAATCCCGCGCGAACTCCTCGCGCAGATCGTCGATAAAGCACTTGCCCGCCCCGGTGCTCAGGGCCTTGGCCTCCAGTCCGTCCAGCTCCTCCTCCTGCCCCACGTCCGCGCAGAAGGCGACGATCTCCGCGGAGTAGGTTTCCTTCAGCCAGGTGAGCAGGACGGAGGTGTCGAGACCCCCGGAATAAGCGACGACGATTTTCATAGGCCGGCTGTTCTAGCCGCGAACCGCGCGCGATGGGAATACGGATTTTGGAAAGACGCACCGCCGTGGATAGGGAGTGCGCGGACGCCGCCCCGCCGGTAGCATCGCGCGATGAGCAAACTCGAAGACGGCCTCGCCAAAGCTGGCCTCGCCACGGCCGAGAGGCACCTCTTTGTCTGCCTCGGCCCGGACTGCTGCGCGCCGGAGACCGGCGAGGTGCTGTGGGAGTTCGTGAAGCGCCGCACCAGGGAAGCCGGCCTGCGCGCGATGCGGACAAAGGCCGGCTGCTTTCGCATCTGCACCGGCGGACCGTGGCTCGTGGTCTATCCCGAGGGCGTGTGGTACGGCGAGGTCACGCCGGAGCGGTTCGAGCGCATCCTGCAAGACCACCTGCTCGGCGGGCAGCCCGTGCGCGAGTGGATCGTCGCGCGAAACGCCCTCGGCTGCGCTGGCTGAATGTAGCCCGGCATCCGCGGCCCCGCGGCTGCCGTCCGTCTCACTCGCCGCTCTTTTGGATCTCCAGCTCCGCGGTGTACCGGCCCAGCAGATTCAGCGTCAGCACAGCGCTGCCTTCCCCCGCCCCCCGGCCCGAGACTTCGATGGGCAGCTCCTGCTTGACCTCACTCCGTTTTTCGAGCGGCACCCGGAAGAGGGGCTCTTTGCCCTTCCCGAAAACCAGAAGCTCGGGTTCGCCCTTTTCGTTCTTCGCCATGCCGAGGAGGAAAAACTGCACCTCACTGCTGCGCTCCCCATCCCCCATGGTGGCGATCCGCAGTTTGTCGCTGGCCACCGGCCTGCCACCCGTGACGAGCATGACTTTGCGCGCCCAGAACTGACCCACCGGCGTGTATTCCTTGCCCGCCTTGGCAAAGCTCTCCGCGCTCAGCCGCTTGTCCGGCACGACGATCACGCCCGCCTCCCCGCCTTTGACACCGCTGGGCTTGTCCCCATCCGCCTCCACGGTGAACGGCTGCTCGTTGAACGCCTCCACCGTCGCGACGAATTTTCGCGCGATCCTTTGTGCATCCCCAAGCGGGATCCCGTCCTGCGCGGCGGCGGTGCCGGCAAAGGCGATGATGGATACGATGGCGATCAGCGTCTTCTTGAGGGGGGCGGCGTCTGGATTCATGCGCTCGAAGAATGCGATCGCACGCCATTGGTTACGGAAATCGTCCGGCATCCCAGCGCAGGCCGTCCGCTTACAGCGCGGCCCGCAGCTCCGCCAGCCGGCGCTCCAGCTCCGCGGGCGCGAGGTAGGTCGTCCGCACCGCCCACCAGACGCGCGCCAGTCCGCGCGGCGCGAGCAGCTTTCCCCTCAGCCGCGCCACGATCTCCGGGCGCTCGTAGGCGGCGAGAAAAGTCCGCCCACTCGGCAGCCACAGCTCCCGCGAAATGCGCCCGACCATGTCCTGCAGGAAGACCAGCAGGTCGTCCGCATGCCGCTCCTCCGCCGCGAGGCTGGCATGGTGCTGCACCTCGAAGTCGATCAGCCGCGCCCGGTCGGCGGCGGCTTCATACACGAAATTGCCGACATGCGGATCGCCGTGCGACCACGCCCCCCCAAAGTTCGTGCAATCCCGCCCGTGCGCCCGCCGCATCTCGCGCGCCGCTGCCGTGAGCATCGCCGCCGAGAGCGTGCCCGTGTCCAGATGCTCCGAGAGATTCACCCCCGGCACCTCCTCCGCAGCGACCGTCCGAGGCCCTTCGGCAAACGCGTGAAAACGCTCCCCGTGAAGCGCGAGGAAACAGTCCACCTCCCACCGCTGCCACGCCGCGAAGTCCTCAAGCGCCCGCACCGGATTGCCGACCGCACGGAAAAAGCGGTTCGCGCACGCCATGATCGGGACCGCCGTCGGGCGGCGGCGCTTGATCCACATTGCCCGCCCATCCCGTATCTCGCGCGAGACAGAGTTGATCTTGATCCGATCCACGAGGGCTCCGGCGGCGGATAAAAAACGGCTCATCGGCCCTGAGCCTACGCGCCCTCACCCATCGCGCCAGCCCTGCTTCGGCCATGAACCGGCTTCCAAGGCACGAAACTTTCATCACGGAACTGTTGCCATCCCGCCAGCCCCTTCACTACTTGTTATGGAAATTGTCGCCGCATGCGTTTCCGCGCCCTCCGCTTTCTAACTCCTGCGCTCGTCGCCTCGCTGCCGACGGCTCCGCTTGTGGCTGAGGATGCCGTGACCCGCCTGACTCCGGTTCCCCTTGTTTCTTTCCGCAGTGGCTCCGCCGGGCACGACCTCTCGCTCCGCGACGCTCCCCCGGCCTCCCGGCCCACGGCCACGACGTCCACCCGGCCCACGGCAACGACGTCCATCGTCCGCCCGCGATCCTCCGGCAAGACCCCTCCAAAGACCGCGCCCAAGGTGGCGATGAGGACGAAACCCGCGCCAAGGCCCGCGCCGCAGACGGTCGTCCGGACAGTCCCTCCGCTCCCCGCGCCACCCCGCAGCGTCCTGCCCCCGTACGCCGAACCGCCGCCCGGCGCCTTGCCGCCCGGTGGCCGCGATCTCGCGCTGCAGCCCACCACTTTCACCCCGTACGACCGCTATCTCGGCTCCGTGCGCACCGTCATCAGCAATCTCGAAATCCGCGAGCCAGGCATGCTGCTGGTCGCGCGGATGATGAAGGAGGGCCGCCGCTTTCGCTACTGCGTCTGCGATCCCTACCGCGCCGATCCACCCTCGCTCACCGAGGCGCGACGCGCAGGCGACTGCAAGTCAAAGGCCCTCTGGCTCTACGACAATCTCGGCGACAGCAATGCGCTCTTCGTCATCGGCAAGACGGAGAAACGCGCACGCACCAGCCACGCCTGGGTTTATTGGCGCTACGATGACCGCTGGTGGATCCTGGACTGCACCGAGCAGTCCAATCCGATCGCCGCCGACAGCGTCTCCTCGGACCGCTACGTGCCCTACTATTCGTTTGGGAAAAGCGGCGCCTACCGGCACAAAGCCACGCGCCTGATCCTGACCGGCGCGCTGCACCCGAGCGCAAAACCCGTGACCGGCCTGCGCTGAAAGCGGGATCAAAAAAGCGGTCGTTTTGAACGGAGCGCCGCGGCAGCGAGCCGAACCCGGAGGGACGCGCTCCCGCGCGGCCGTGGCATCCGGCGCAGGCGAAGGCGGCGGGGCGGCAGGCGGAGAGCCGGAGCGCGGCGCACCCCGCAGGGAGATTGGGGACGCGCAGGAGCGCATCCCTCCCGCGGGGATCTCTCCGCGCGAAGCGGAGGCGCGCCGTTTGTGAAACCACCGCCGCCGCTACCCCGTCGTCCGCAGTCCACTGGCGATCGCATTGATCGAAAGGAGCAGCTCCGGCAGCATCTTCTCGGCGGCAGCGTGATCGCCCGACTTGCGCAGCGCGCGCCAGCGGCGGAGCAGGTGGATCTCCTGGGAATGCAGCACACGCAGCGCATCCGCGCGCAGGTTCAGCGTCTTGAGCATCCGCGGGCGGCGCGCTGACATCGGGCTGCCGCGCAGCTCCTCCAGCATCCGCCGCGTGAGATTCCACTCGTCCATGATGATCCCCATGAATCTCTCCCGCAGCCCCTCGTCCTCCACCATGTCCGCGTACGCTTGCATCAGCGCCGGATCACTGCTGGCCATGCTCGATTCGATATTCGTCAGCACGTAGTGGAGAAACGGCCACGTCCGGATGTGCCCGCGGATTTCCTCCCGTTCGGGCTGCGTCAGCTCCTGCAAACCCGAGCCCGCCCCGAACCAGCCCGGCACGTAAAAGCGCGCCTGATTCCAACTGAACACCCACGGAATCGCGCGCAGATCCGCGAGGCTCGGCTGGCCCGTCCGCCGCGAGGGCCGCGAGCCGATGCTGCTGTGCTCCAGCGCATCGATCGGCGTGGCCTGCCGGTAAAAAGTCAGGAAGCCCTCCGTCTCGATCAGCCGCCGGTATCCGCGCTGGCTCGCCGCCGCCAGCCGCTCCAGCACAGGCGCGAGCGGGTGCAGCCCCGGCTCCGCCTGCTCGTGGCGCACCGTCGCCGCCGCCACGCCCGCGACCAAAAGTTCGAGATTGTAGGCCGCGGTCGCGAAGTTCCCAAACTTCTGCGCGATCGTCTCCCCCTGCTCCGTGAGCCGGATGTCGCCGCCGAGCGAGGCCTCCGGGAGCGCTTCGAGAAAGCGGTTCGTCGGCCCCGCCCCGCGGCTCACCGTCCCGCCGCGTCCGTGGAAAAAGCGGATGCGCACGCCCGCGTCGCGCCCGAGCTGCGCGAGCCGCGACTGCGCCTTTTGCAGCCCCCACTGGCTCGCGAGGATGCCCGCGTCCTTGTTGCTGTCGCTGTAGCCGATCATCACCTGCTGCGTCAGCGGCTGCCGCTCGCGGCCCCAGTTCCACGCGCCGAATTCCAGCGAGCGCCGCGTCATCGGCGTTTCCAGGAACGACTGCAAAATGGTCGGCGCCGCCTCGAGATCGCCGAGCGTTTCAAACAGCGGCACCACCGGCAGCACGCACACGATCCCCTCCGGCAGCCGCCGCGTCAGCCCCGCCTCGCGGGCGAGGACATACACCGCCAGCAGATCGGAAAGCCGCCGCGTCATGCTCACGATCAGCGCGCCCACGCCATCCGCGCCGCACCGCGCGATGTGCGCCGCCAGCACCCGGTAGCAGCCCAGCACCGCGTCCGCCTCGGGACCCGCCGAGGCCGACGGATGCAGGAACGGACGAGGGGAGCGCAGTTCGTTTTCCAAAAAGCGCAGCCGCTCGACCTCGCTCCACTCCTCCCACTGGCTGCCGTCGATCCCCGCCGCGCACATGAGCTGCGCCAGCGCCTTTGCGTGAAAGACCGAGTTCTGCCGGATGTCGAGCTGCGCAAGATGAAAGCCGAAGACCTGGAGCACCCGCCTCACGGGCCGCACGTCCGCATCCGCCAGCCGCTGCGCTCCGATCCCGCACAGCGATTCGTGCAGCGTCCGCAGGTCCGCCTCCATCTCCGAGGCGAATTGGTAGCGCCCGCCGCCTTCGCGCACCTGCGCAAGCTGATGCGCGGCGATCTCGATCGGAAGCCGCGCCGTCATCAGCTCCACGTACTGCCGCCACGGCTCGCCCGTATTCGTCGCCAGGATCGCGCGCGCCGTCTCGCCCATGTCCGCCGCCAGCTTCTCGCGCGCTGCCACAAAGGCGGCCGGCGGCGGCTGCATCCATGAGGAAAGGCTGAGCTTTTCGCCGAGCGCCGTGAGCTGCCGGTGCATGACCACCAGCGCATTCGCGCGCAGCCGCTCCAGCGTCTCGGCCGTGATCTCCGCGGTCACGCCGGGATGCCCGTCGCGATCCCCGCCCACCCAGTTTCCAAAGCGGATCTCCGGCAGATCCTCGCCGAGCCGCACGCGATCGGGATCGAAGCCCGTCGCGATCCACGCATGCCGCAGCCGCGCGTCAATCTCCGGCAGCACCGCCGGAAAAACCTCGCGCAGGTAGTTCATGATGTTGCGGCGCTCGTCGTTGAGCGTCGGCTTTTCGAGCAGGATCTCCCCCGTCCGCCACAGCCGCTCCAGCGTCGCCTTCGTCTTTTCGCGGATGGACTCCCGCTCCGTCGGCGTGAGGTTCTGCCGCTCCCGCGCGGTGAGCAGCGCGTAGAGCGCGCGATGCTGGTCGAGCACCGCCAGCCGCTTCGCCTCGGTCGGGTGCGCCGTCAGCACCGGCTCCACGCGCACCTTCCCCAGCGCCTCCGCGATCACGCTTTCCTCCACGCCCGCACGCTTCAGTTTCGCGAGCTGCTCGCCCCACAGCCCGCGCTCGGCGGCCACACCCTCGCTCGCCTCCCGCAGCGTGCGCATGCTGGCCGCGGCATTTTCCTCGACCATGTTCAGGAGCTGAAACGCGATGGAATAGACGAGGCCGAGCTGCGCCGGCATGGCCGCGCGCCCGCCGGCCTCGGACGCCGTCCCGTGCCACGGCAGTTGCGCCGCGAGATCGCCGCAGCCCAGCTCGGTCAGCACCTCGCCGAGGCACTCGATGAGGAACCGGAGATCGCTGTCGATTTTCTCGAAGCCGATCCCGACGTAATCCGGCACGGAATTTCCCTTGGTCATATTTTTCCCTGCGTAGCGGTTGAAGATGTGTAGCCCGCCTAAAGGCCGCACCAGCGCCCGCCCCGTCGAGCGCAAAATCCCGCCGCTCCGGCGCCGCAGGACGCGATGCTTTTCCGCGCGTCACCGAAGCGCGGGTGCGATAGCGTTTCCCACATCCCTCCCTCGAAAATGCGCTCCCTTATCTCCCCTCACCTCGCGCTCCTCGCCTTCGCACTGCTTTCCGCGGCTGCCCTCGCGGCCGAGCCCGCCAAAAGGCCAAACATCCTTTTCTTCTTCGCCGACGACTGGGGCCGCTACGCCAGCGCCTACGCCGCGCTCGATGGCCGCCCCTCGCCCAATGACGTGATCAAGACGCCAAACTTCGACCGCGTCGCGCGCGAGGGCGCGATCTTCCGCCACGCATTCGTCCCCGCTCCGTCCTGCACGCCCTGCCGCAGCTCGCTGATGAGCGGCCGCTATTTTTGGAATACCGGCCGCGCCGCCATCCTCGAAGGCGCGCAGTGGGACAGCGCCATCCCGAGCTGGCCGCTCGCGCTGCGCGACGCCGGCTGGCACATCGGCAAGAGCCACAAAGTCTGGAGCCCAGGCACGCCCGCCGACGCGCCCTACGGCGGACAGCAGCACGCCTATGAGCGCGCGGGCAGCGCCCTGAACAACTTCTCCGAAAACGTGACGAAGCTCGTCGCCACCGGCACGCCGCTACCCGAGGCGCGCGAGAAGATGCTCGCGCAGGTGCGCGGAAATTTCGACGC
>JAYTML010000311.1:0-4645 GCA_043728655.1 Chthoniobacter sp.
GCAAAGAAAACATGTGCGGCTGGCTTCGTGAACTGGTTGATCTGGGCGAACAAAGTATCCAGGCGGTCCAGGTGCTCCAGAACCTGAAACATGCACACGACATCGAATCGCCCGTCCATCGCCGGCTGGCGGAGTGATCGGAAATCCTCGCTCAGGCACGAGATGCCGTAGTCCCTGATCGCGCGTGCGCCATAGTCGGAGAATTCGGTGGTCAGGACGTGATCCTTGGGCGTCAGCGAAGGTGCCACGCGCTGGACGAACGCCCCGTTTCCGGCACCGACCTCAAGAAGCTGAAAATCGCGAAGCCGGAGTTTCTGCAGGGTATCGCGGGTGATTTGAAATTCCCATTTCCACTCCGGGTAACCGGTCCGCTCATACGCCAGCGTGTAGAAAGTTACATCACCAGCTTCGTAGGGATGGGCAAAGGAGAGGCCGCAAAGCGTGCAACGCACAATTTCGCAGCGGTCACCTTTCCAGAGCGAGCCGATGTGCCGGCGCAACGCTTCGTGGCGATCGGGATCCTCCACTTTCGTCACGTAATGCCCCGCAGCCTCGGTGGCGTTCACGGCGTACAGCAGAAGCCCCTCGCAGCATCCGCACACCGGACACTCCGCGGATACCGGGCTCAGTGCGTAATCCATGCGGGAGCCAAGTGCGGAAAAGCGATTCCGATCCCCGACGGGTTGATGGAAATTCGGCGGGTGCCCGGCATTCAGAAAATGCTTTCCGCGACAGTCACCGTATCCCCGGGAAGGATTTCAAAAGGCTGGGTGTCCTGTCTGGCGGCGAGGGCTTTGCCATTTACCTGAAAGACGACATCCTTCCCGTTGATATTCCGCTTCACGACGATCTTTGCCGGATTGGCTTTGTTGGAATAACCCCCGGCGAGACCGATCGCCTGCAGCAGGTCGAGCGGCCCTTGGTTCGGAAATTCAAAAGTGCCCGCCTTCTGCACTTCGCCGAGGACCGTGACCAGACGCTTGGCAAATTCCGTGACGGCCACGTTGACCTGGGGATTGACGAGATAGCCTTTGGCCAGCCGTGCGCGGATGATGTGCCCGGCTTCCTCCACGGATTTGCCGCCGATCCGGACGGATCCGACGAGCGGGAACGAGATGGTCCCGTCATTGCCCACCCGCGCCTTGGTCATGAGGTCGTCCTCCTGAAAAACAGTGACGGTGACGAGGTCGTTCGGCGCGAGCACGTAATTGGCCTGCTGCGCGCGCAGCGGAGCCGCGCCGACAAGCAGTGCCGAGAGCAGCAGCAAGCCATTTCGGATGGCGGTGTGTAAATGAGTACACGAGATATTTTTCCCCATGGTGGTTCCCTTCTATCAAACTCCGGCCCGGAGACCGGTCAGAAAAACATGTTTACCTGAAAGTAAATGGTCGTCTCGGAAAAATCCGTCAGCAACTGCGTCGAGTCGTTCTTCCGGTACTGCATGCCGACCTCGCAACTCAGCCAGCGAGTAATGTCGATGCCGAGACTCGGATGGATGTAGAAAATATTGTCCTCTCTTTGTGCATCAGAGGCGAAGAAATCGTATTCCGAATTCTGAAAACCCGCTGCCACGACGAGGTAAAAACGCCGCGCAAATCTCTGCCGCAGCTGTGCTTCCACTCCCGTCACCGAGTAGTTTGCGGGTGAAGCGCTCGCCGAAGTCACCGTGCGGCGGTACCCCTGCAGATACACCGATGTGCCATCAAACGGGGCGTAGGACACGCCGATGCTGAAAATACCGTTAGTCAGGTTCGTGAGGCCTTGGATGTCCCGGAACTCCACGCCTCCGGCGAGATCGAAGCGCACTTTCTCAGTGGCACGATAGCGCAGCCGCACGAGGGCCTGTTCGTAGTTCTGGCTGGGACCGTTGCTCAACTCCACGCGTCCATACGTGAAACCTAGCCCGAGTGTGATCTTCGGCCGCGCCTGATAGTTCATCCATGCCTGCCCGCGGTATTCCGCGGAGTCCACCCGGTCGCCCGGATAATCGCGGACGTAGTTGAAGAAATTCAGCTCGAAAGAGGTCTTGGAGCTATAGTCGTATCGGGAGGTCAGCGCGGTGTTGAAAAGCTGCCGCTCCACGCGTTCGCCGAGGTCCACGTCCGGCAGATTGAGCGTCTGAAAGCGTGACTTGACCCCAATCGTCAGTCGTTTCCACTCATACTGGCCGTCAAGTGTGACGTCGTGATCGAAACTGTTTTCGCTGCCGTGATTGGCGAAGAAAGTGGCGCTGGGGACGTAGTGGAGGAAGAGATAGTTGGTCGCAGCCACCATTTCCGAACGATCCGGATCGAAACGATTCTGGTAACTACCGAGGCTCGCCAGTTCGTTTCTAAAATCCCCGCGCCCAACCGCTATTCCCGGGGCAATCGTGTAAATGAAGTCTTCCTGCCTGTCCGAATGGGCGATGAAAATATTGTCGTCGAACGTCGCGGTCGCGCTGCCGTGAAGGACGAATTTCCACGGATGTTTGTCCACTTCAGCCTCGAGTGACATGCTTTCCGCAGCATCCGGGAAGAGCGTCATCGTTTCGAGAGTCGGCGCCGCCGTCATCGGCAGCATCGGCACCGGTTCGCTGAGCCGGCTCGGCCGGTCGAGGATCGGCTCGGGTTCCTGTGCTAGCAGCACGCCTGCCAGAATCAGCAGGCCACCCGCGGCCAAGGTTTGCATTTTAGTGGACCGGGAAAATGGTTTCGTCCTCATCGCGGCGACGGCAATAGCGGAGCGGTCCTCACGCCGTCAACATTATAAGTATTGGAGTGTGTACAAATACAGGAATACCCCCGGCCGGTTTCACGCGAGATCGCCGCACCTCGCCGCGACGGCGAGCAGCAGCGCCGTTTCTTCCGGCGACCAGTCATAGGCTGAGGCCTTCGCGATTCCCAGCACGCCGCGCAACTCGTCGCCCGCCAGCATCGGCACGGCGAGCGAGCCCTCCATGCCGGTGGCTTTCGCGCCCGGCCGCGCCTGGCCGGAGGCGTCGGTCTGGAGATTGCATATCGTGATCGGCTCCCGCCGCTCGGCGGCCAGGCCGGCGATGCCTTTGCCGACCGGCACGGTCCCGATGATCTGCACGACCGGAGGCGGGATATTCTTGTGCGCGGCCAGTCTCAGCACGCCATCGCGCAGCAGGTGGACGGTGCCCGCCTGACAGCCGAAGTGGGCGACGGTCGCGGAGAGGACCGCGCTGAGATCGCCGCTCGCGGCGGCGGTTTCGATCGATGCGGGGATCAGGTTCATGGATGGAGGATTACTTCGGCGCCCGATTCGGATAGGCCGGCTTCTTCGGCGCCTGCGGCGGTTTTGTTTCGATCGATTTTTTCACCTCCTCGATGGCGCGCTCAAGCTGCGGATCGATGCCTTTCGCCAGCGCCGCCGGATCGTCGGTGACCACGATGTCGGGATCGACGCCGTGGCCTTCGATGATCCATTCGCCGTTCGTGTCGTAGATGCTGAAAGTCGGCACGGTGACGCTTCCTCCGTCGATGAGCCGCGGCGCGCCGGTCATCCCGATGAGCCCTCCCCAGGTCCGCTGGCCGATCACGGGGCCCAGCTTGTTCTTGCGGAAAAGCCACGGGAAGCAGTCGCCGCCGGAGCCGCTCCAGCCGTTCGCCAGCATCGCCTTCGGACCATTGTGGGCGACATGCGGCGTCTGCCAGTCGCGCCCGTCGCGCACGCCCCAGTAGTTCGTCACGCGCCGGCCGAGCAGCTCGATGAAGCGGTCGGGAATCTGCCCGCCTGAGTTCCAGCGCTCGTCGATGATCAGACCCGGCTTTGGAAACTGCGCGCGAAACTGCTGGTAGAGATTGCTCTGCCCGTCCGCGGCGGTGTTCCGCACATAGATGTAGCCGATTTTTCCGCCGCTCGCGGCGTCCACGCGCTTGCGGTTCCCCTCGATCCACGCCTGGTGCCGCAGCACCGCCTCGCTCCCGAGCGTCTGCACGAGCACATCGCGCGCTCCCTCCAGGTCCGGCTTGCCGTTCACCGTCAGCACCACCGCGCGATCGGCGAGCCCCTGGAATGCCGCCCAAGGATCCTCATTCACATCGAGCGTGCGCCCATTCACCGCCAGCAGCCAGTCGCCCTCGGCCACTTTCACGCCCGGCTGCCGCAGCGGTGAGCGCGAGGCATCCCACGGCGCGGCCTCCAGGATGCGCGCGATCCGATACGCTCCCTGATCGAGCGTGAAATCGCACCCGAGATACCCGACGCCGCGCACCCACGCCTCCTCCACATCTCCCCCGCCGCGATAGGCGTGCGAGACGTTCAGCTCGCCGAGCATTTCGCCGAGCACGTAGTTCACGTCCCAGCGCGTCACCGCGTCGTCGAGCAGCTTTCCGTAGCGCTCGCGCATCGCCTTCCAGTCCATCCCGTGCATGCCGGGGTCGTAGAAAAAATCACGCTCGATCCGCCACGCATCGTTGAAAATCTGCCGCCATTCCGCCGCGGGATCGATCGTCACATCCATGCTCCCTACCGCCAGCGGCTTGTCCATCTTCTGCGCCTCGGCCACGTTCACGATGCCCCACACCGGGCCCCGCTTGAGCATCAGCTTCTTGCCGTCTGCGGAAAGTTCCGCGCCTCCGCAGTCATCGAGGATCAGCTTCTCCTCGCGCTTCTCCAGATCCCAGTAGGAGAGGGGACT
>JAYTML010000312.1:0-2410 GCA_043728655.1 Chthoniobacter sp.
CCCGACGTGCGGTTCGCCTTGTCGTAGCTGGCCTTGAAAACGAATTGCACGCCGGTCTCAGCGCACATCGCCTTCAGCGCCCGCGCCATGCGCCAGACAAACTCCTCCGACTCGATCACACACGGACCGAGGATGAAAAGCGGCTCGCTCCCACCGAGTCGGCAGCCGCCGACGGAAATCACTGGCACGCTCACGCGCTCAGGCTCCGTAGCTCTTGGTGAAACGCTTCCGCCCTTCCTCCTCCGGAGCCGGCGCGGGCGCGGCAGGCGCCTGCTGCGGCGCGGGTGCCGCGGGTGCTGGTTCCGGCTCGGCTGCGGCTCGCGGCGGAGCGAGCGATTCGCCGGGGTGGAAGCCCTCGGTGCGCGAGGCCACGTCGAGGAATGCCGCCTCAAGCTGGGTCAGCGCGTTGTCCAAAACCTTCGCCTCGTCCGGATTGAGATTGCCCTGCGTCTTCGCGCCGATCACGGCGAGCTGGTCGATGAACATCTTCGCCAGCGGCAGGTTGACCTCGGGCTGCCCGCCGCGCGGGTTCGGAATCTGCCCCAGGAAAAGCGCTGCGTTCTGCGCCTGCATCATTACGAACTCGATGAAAATCTGCGTCATCTCGCCCGCTTCGGTATGTGTTTGGAGTTCGGCCATGCGGGAACACTAAGCGGCGCCGCGCGGCGCGGCGAAGGGAAATTTGCGCGTGCGATTCACGCGAAGCTCAGAACCCGGAATTCAAGGCTCAAGGGAAGGTGAAACGCGCACTTTCCCCAGCCGCGTCCCGCGGTCGCCGCCGCGGGGCGCTACTTCTTTTTCGCGTCCCTCGCGGCCCAGAATTCCTCGGCGGTCTTGTCGGCGTGTTTGGTGGCGGAGTTCCACTCGTGGCCGATGCGGCGAAGCTTCGAAAGCCCCCGGAGGGAGTCTATATGGTTCGCTGTCGGCGGGATGATGACCTCCTCGAGCTCGGGGAATTGCGCGAGCATCCGGCAGTCGATGAATCCGGTGCCGGCGAGGTGGACCACGCGGAGCGGGGCGCCGGCGAGCGGCGTCAGATCCGAGACCCCGGAATTGTTCGCGCGGAGCTCCCTCAAAGGCTGCCCGTGGAGCGCCGCGAGGTCGCGGACAGGGAGGCCCGTGATCGTGACGACCAGCTCGCCCTCGGGCGTCTGCGCGACGGCTTCCGGCGGGAGGATTTTATTGCAGGCGCCCTGGAGCGCCGAGCGGACGGGGCCGGCCTTGGCAAAGGTGGGGAAGACCTCCGCCCAGAACGTGGCGGCGGGGATCAGGTCTGCAGTGCGACCGTCCATCTTGATGCGGCGGAGACTCGGCATCGCGCGAAGCATGGCGCAGTCGATGGCCTGCGCGGGGAGATGGATTTCCTCGAGGGTGGCGATTCCGGTGAGGGGAGAAAGGTCGAAGATCGCGGGGCAGCGTTCGAGGCTCAGGGTGCGCAGTTTTTTCCCGCGGAGCGGGCTGAGGTCGGAGACGCGTGTGTCGTTGAGTGTGAGGTTTTCCAGGGCGGGATTGGCGATGATCGTGATGTCGGTGATCGGCGTATTCACAGCGTTGAATATCCGAAGCGGAATGCCGCGCAGCGGGCCGAGATTGGTCGCCCGGACGCCGTTGAGGCTGAGGTTTTCCAGCGGCATGTCGGTGAGCGGTGTCAGGTCGCTGACCTTGGTGCCGTCGAGGATGAGACGCCGCAGTTTCATCCCGCGCAGCGGGGAGATGTCGTCGATCCGTGTGTAGCTGAGATGCAGGGCGGTGAGCGGGAGTTTCTCGATTCCGGCCAAGGTCTCGATGATGGCGAAATCGAGCCTCAGTTCGCCGATGGGGAGCCCCTGGAACTTCCCGAGGTCGCCGATCTGGAGGCGGTTCAGGTCGAGCTCGTAGCTGCCGCTCGGGAGGCGCTTGAGCCGCGTGTCGCTCCAGCCGGGCTGGATGGCGTATTCCTTGATGCGGGCGCGGATGGCGGGCTCGGCGCTTTCGCCCGCCTTGCCGAGGAGCGCGGCGAGCGGCGCGGCCTCGACGCGGCGGCGCTGGGCGATGAGGTGCTCGACCAGGCGCGTCTGGATTTCGCGCTTCAGCGGTTCGGCGCCTCCATTGTCGGCGAGCAGCTCGGTGCAAAGCGCGAGGTTTTTCACAGCCGCCTCGTCGCCCCGCCGCAGTGTGAGGACGCGGCGGTACTCCGCGGCGGCATCGGTGAGGCGCTGCGCGGCCTGCAGCGTATTGGCGCGGTACAGGTGGTAGTCGGCATTGGCGGGCGCGAGGTCGATGGCAAAGGCGATCTTGTCCAGCGCCTCGTCCAGCTTCCCCTCCTCCACGAGGCTGCGGGCCTGGGCGGCAAAGGTGGGCGCAGTGCTGCGGAGCTGCGCGAGCGTAGCCGCCATGTTCTGCCGGGAGATGAGGACATTGACGCCAAAGG
>JAYTML010000313.1:0-4951 GCA_043728655.1 Chthoniobacter sp.
CCCCGTCTTGTCGGGCAGCAGACTCGCCGGCGTGCGGAGCGCCGCGACCTCCGGGAGGACAAGTGCGGCCGTCGTGCCGAGGCTCAGCGCGCTTCCGAGCAGGGCGAGACCCCAGCCTGAACTGAGAAATTTCAAGCAGCGACCTCCTGGAGACTCATCGCATGCCGGGCCGAGATGAGATCGCCGATCATGGATTCCTCAGCCCGCGCGGCCTCCGCACTGTGCGCGCTCTGCTGCCTCAGCTTCAAACGCGAGAGGACCTCGCGCTCACGACGCGCCACGAGCATCGCTTCGCGGCGCGCGGCGACTTCGCGCTCGGCCGCCGTGAGCTGCTCCGCCATGCGGTTGCACTGCGCCTGCTGGTGCTGGAGGGCGTTTAGAAAGATGAGCTGGCTCTGCCGGTCCGACACGCCTTCGCGCGCCGTGTGCAGCGCGGCGTGATACGCCTCCAGCGTCCCGCGCGCCTCGCGGAGGGCAGCCTCGCACCCCGCCCGCGCGTGGAGCGCCCGCGCGTAGATTTCCCGGGCCTGCTCTTCGGCCCGCGCGCGGAGGTTCAAAACGGATTCAAGGCGGTAGAGGAATGTTTTCATGACAGGATGGTGCTGAGTTGCTGCAGAGCCGCGTTTCGCGGCACTTTTTCTTCCACGGGCTGGCGGAGAAAGCGGTTGAACGCGTCGTGCTTCGCGATCGCGAGATCGAGGCGCGGATTGGTCCCTTTGACGTACGCGCCGATGCTGACGAGATCCTCATTCCGGCGGTAAATGGCGAGGAGGTCGCGCGCATTCGCCGCGGTCTGGAGGTCGGCGGGCGTGGTGATGTCGCGGACAAGACGGCTCACGCTTTCGAGCACGTCGATCGCGGGAAAATGGTTCGCCGTCGCCAGCGCGCGGGTGAGCACGATGTGCCCGTCGAGGATGCCTCGGACGGCGTCGGCGATCGGCTCGTTCATGTCATCGCCCTCGACGAGCACGGTGTAGAATGCGGTGATCGAGCCGTGCTCGGACGTGCCGGTGCGCTCCAGCAGGCGCGGCAGCAGCGCAAAGACGGAGGGCGTGTAGCCGCGGCTGCTCGGCGCTTCGCCGACGGCCAGCCCGATCTCGCGCTGCGCCATCGCGAAACGTGTGACCGAGTCCATCATGAAGAGGACTTTCTTTCCCGCATCGCGGAAATTCTCCGCGATGGCCGTGGCGAGCATCGCCGCGCGGAGCCGCACGAGCGCGGGCTGATCGGATGTGGAGCAGACGACCACCGAGCGTTTCATGCCCTCCTCACCGAGGTCTTTCTCGATGAACTCGCGAAGCTCCCGGCCGCGCTCGCCGATGAGCGCGATGACATTCACGTCGCTCTCCGCGCCGCGCGCCATCATTCCGAGCAGCGTCGATTTGCCGACGCCGCTCCCGGCAAAAATTCCCATGCGCTGCCCGCAGCCGACCGGCGTGAACACGTCGATCGCGCGCACACCCGTGGCCATCGGCTCGCTGATGCGCTGGCGGCTGAGAGGATTCGGCGGCGCACTGTGCAGGCGCGGCGAGCGCTCGCAGACAAGAGGGCCGCGTCCGTCCATCGGCTGCCCGAGGCCGTCGATCGTCCTGCCCAGCAGACCCTTTCCGACCGGAGCCGTGGCCGCGAATGCCGAGGCGACCACCTCGCTGCCGGTGCGCAGATTGTGCGTCTCGCCGAGCGGCATCAGCAGGAGCCGATGATCGCGAAAGCCGACGACCTCCGCATGGATGGGTGGCTCGCCGCGGCCCGCGTGAATCTCACAGACATTGCCCAGCGCGAGATTCGGCCCCTCGGATTCGATGATGAGTCCGCCCACCCGCACCACCTTCCCGACACGCTGCACAGGCCGGTCGGCGCGAAGTCTCTCGCGAAAGCGTCCGAGCACTTCGCCGGCGCCGGACGGGGCGAGCGTGGCGCTCATTTCAGGAATCCCTCCACGATGCGCAGCTTCGTCGCGAGCCGCCCATCGACGACGCCGAAACGGCTCCGGACGATGCAGTCGCCGGGCTTCAATTCCGGGTCGGCGCGGAAAACGATCTCCGGGTGTCTCTCGCGAAAGCCCTCCTCGTATCCGGCGATCAGCCCGAGGTCGCCGGGCGAGAGCTGTACCTCCACCTGCTCACGGCCCGGCGCGATCTCGCACAGCAGATCCCGGCAGATACGCATCACCGCCTCGCGGTCGATCTCGGTCGTCGCGAGGATGCGCGCGACCGCTTCCATCGCCAGCTCTGGCAGCACATCGCGGAGCTGCTGGACGAGCGCGGCGTGCTGCCGGGCCACGGCGGCGAAGGTCTCCGACTGGAGGTGCAGAATCTCGGCGCGCTGCTCGAGCATCTGGCCTTCGATGAGCCGGGAGGCCTCCTCCGATCCGCGTTGGTACGCCTCGCGTTTCGCCGCCGCGAGCTCCTCCTCGGTGAAAGTCGGGAGCGGCTTCGTCCCGGCTAGGAAGAGCGCCTTCAGCGGCGCGTGGACTTTGATCGCGCTAAGCGAACGCATTGTCGTCATTTCCGGTGTCGAGTGAGATTTCCTCCGATTCCTCGAGTCTGCGCACCACGTCGATGATCCTGTCCTGCGCGGCCTCCACGTCTTTGGTGCGCTGTGGGCCGAGCATTTCCATTTCCTCCTTGAGGCCCTGCGCCGCACGCTTCGACATCGCGGCGAGAACCGCCTGGGTGATGGCCGGGCGCGTGGATTTGAGCGCGATGGGAAGGCTGGAGGAGTCCACCTCCCGCAGGACGCGCTGGAGATCGACCGCGGTGAGACGCCCGATGTCCTCGAAGCTGAAAACTTTTTTGCGGATGGCCGCGCCGAGCGCCGCATTGCGCTCCTCGATGCGCCCGAGCAGCGTCTTGCGCAGATCCTTGTCGAGAGCGTTGAGAATGTCGGCGCACGCCTTCACCCCGCCGCTGCGGTGGAGCCCCTGCTGCATGGCGCGGCGGTCAAAGTGCCGGTTCAGATTCTTCGCGACCTTGTGGATGCTGTCGCGCGAGGTCGGCTCCATGGCACCGAGCCGCTCGACGACTTCCTCCCGCAGGTCCGCCCCGAGCATTCCCACGATCTCCGCAGCCTTCACCGTATCCATGCAGGAGAGGATGAAAGCGACGGTCTGCGGCTGCTCTGACTTCACGAGATTGAGCACCTGCCGGCCTTCCATCTGGCGGATTTCCTCGTTGGCCTCGCTGCGGTTCGCCGGCTCGCATCGGTTGAGGATGGAGGACGCGGCGTAGTCTCCCTTCGCCAGCTCCAGCGCGGCGTGGGCAAAGTCGAGGCCGCCAAGCGTCGCCATCGCTCCCTCCGCGACCACATCGGCGAATTCCTTCATCAGCTCGCGCTGCACGCCGCCGGGAATGAGCGGCATGGCCACCATTTCGCGGCAGATCGGCTCGAGCTGCACGTTTTCAAATCCCTTCATCACATCCGCCGCGGCCTCCTGGCCGATGGTGATGAGAAACGCGGCGATCTTCTGAACTTTCGTGAGCTTGGTGTAGTCCATGCGCGACTAGTTTTTCCCGTTGGAAGCCATCCAGCCGCGCAGGGCTGCGCCGATGTTCCCCGGTTTCTGGCGGATCATTTCGTTGAGCATTTCGACCGAAACCTGGGGCTCGACTGGCGCGCCGGCGGCAGGCGCCGCACGCAGCGGCTCTAGGATTTCGATCGGGATCTCGTCCGGCTTCGCGCGCTTGAGCATGCGGACAAAGACGAGGATGAGGGCCACCGCGACGAGCACTGCGAAGCCGTGCTTAAAGATGTCGGTATTGCTCAGCGCGAAATCGACGACACTCGTCTTTTGCGCCGGCGCGCTGTCGAAAGGAACCTCCTCGAGCGTGACGATCTTCGCGACCTCCTTGTCGTCCGCGGCCTTCAGCCCGAGCGCGTTGATGACCATCTTGCGCAGCGAATCCAGCTCCGCGGGCGTCCGCGGCTCCTTCCTGCTGGCGACAAACACCGCGGCGGTGACGCGCGAGACGGTGCCCGGCGCGCGGACGGCGTTCAGCGTGACGCGGTTGATCTCGTAGCTCTGGGTCTTGTTCTTCCGGATCTGCTCGCTGTTCTTCCCTCCAGCCTTTCCCGCGGCATCCGGGCCTGTGGGGCCCGGCACATTCGCACTCGCACCTGCTGCGCCGGTCTTTGCCGCGTCCATCTCAGTGGTCACGGTGCTGTCCTCGGTCGAGATATCGGAGCGGAGCACCTGGCCGTCCGGATCGTACCGCTCCTCGGTGCGCGTGGTGCTTTCCAGATCGAGATCGGCGGAGACACGCACGACAGCACTGCCAGGCCCGAGCACCTTCGCGAGCATCGTCTCGACCTTGCCGGCAAAGTAATCCTCGACGCTCTTGCGCAGCTTCATCTGGCTCGACGCTGCGCCGAACTGCGGGTCGTCCTTGAGTCCTTCCGTGAGGACGTTGCCGCGGTTGTCCACCACCGCCACGTCGTCGGCGCGCAGCCCTTCGACGGCATTCGCCACGAGGAAACGGATCGAGTTCACCGACTCGGCCGAGACGCTGCCCTCGACGAAAACGGACGCCGTCGGCTTCGCTTTCACCTCGGAGAAGAGCAGACGGTTTTCCGGCTGGACGATGATCACCCGCGCGGCGCGCACGCCCTGGATCTGGGCGATGGTGCGCGAAAGCTCACCTTGGAGGGCGCGGACAAAATTTGTCCGCTGCACGAAATCGCTGATGCCGAAATTCGCGCGGTCGAAGACCTCGAAGCCCACGCCCTCACCCGCCGGCACGCCCTTGGTGGCGAGCTGCATGCGCAGTTTGTGGACCGAATCGCCCGGCACATAAACCGACGATCCGCCGGCGCCGATCTCGTAAGTCACGCCCGCGGCCTGGACGGCGGTGAGCACCTCGGCGATATCCTTTTCGCCCAGCCGTCCGTAGAGGAGCTGCATGTGCGGGCGGTGCGACCAGACGACGAGCGCGGTCATGCCTGCGATGACGCC
>JAYTML010000314.1:0-5158 GCA_043728655.1 Chthoniobacter sp.
GCCTGCAGCAGCCCCGCCGGGAAAAGCTGGTACTCGCGCGAAAATTCCGCGCCCTCGCTGCGAAAGCTCATCGGGCCGATGGCCGGCTGCTCGCGCGGCGTGAGATGGAGCGGCCCGAATGTATTGCGCCGCGTGAGCCAGACGTCGCACAGCAGCTCGCGATGAGCGGCGGCAAGCGCCGTGATGTCGGCGGTGAAAGGCGGCCACGCCACCAGCTCGCCCGCGTCCGTGTCCGGCGCGCGGACCTGCGCGACCGCCCCGCCAAACGCGCCCAGGTCGAGCTTCACGCTGCCTGTCGCGGGCGGGACGGACGGCATCGGCAGCCGGTACGTGATCCTCCCCGAGTAGAACGGCAGCCCCTGCCCCGTGACATCGCCCGCCGCGAGCCGCGCGGGCATCGCGATCAGGCGCGGCAGCGGACCGTCGAGCGCGACGCCGAACGCGCCGAGCAGATAGACCGCCTCCAGCGCCGTGCCGCCCGTGAACGTCGTTTCGAGTTCGAGCACATTCGCGCCCAGCCGCAGCGCCTGCGCCGGCAGCGGCACGCGTCTGAAGCAGGGATCGATATGCCAACCCGGTTCGTCAGGCGGTTCGACCTGAGCGCCGTTCACGCGAATGCGGAAGCCGCGCGGATTCTCGATGAGCAACTCGACCGCGCCCGCGGGCAGCGCCGCCACATCAAACGCGAAACGCAGGCGCAGCGGGCGCGCCTGCCCCGCCAGGCCGCCGCTGCCCCACCGCTCCGCGGCCCACGGCTGGAGCATCACGCCGGAGCGCGGCTCCATGCCGAACTGCGCGTGGAGCACCCCGTCGAGTTGCAGGATTTCCAGGGCCGCCTGCCACGCGCCATCGCCGAGCTGATGCTGGGCGAAATCGAGCACGCAGACGTTCGGCTCCTCGAGTTCGAACGGAAACGGACCTTCGATCGCGACGGCGCCCGCCGCGACGAATGCGGCTCGCGGGGAGAGGCCGGCATCCGGCTCCGGCACGACGACGAACACCCGCTCGCCGAGCGGTGTCAGATCGGTCGTCCACTCAAGCGTTTTGCCGCCTCCCCACGCCGATTGCTGAAAGCGGACGCCCGTCGCACATTCCCATTCCTCCACCGATCCGGTGGCCGTCAGCGAGAGGCGGACTCCACGCAGCCACGCGGTCTCCGAGGTATTCAGCAGCGCCACGATCCACGTCCCGCCATCGCGGCGGACCCGGCACATCAGGTCGCGCGTCCCACCCGCATCCACCCGCAATGGTGTCCGGCTCGCCGCGCACACGCCGGCGGAAAAACTCGCCTCATCCAGCGGAACCCGCGTCGTCCGGCAAGCCAGCTCGGACGCGGCTTCCGAGGTCGTCGCATCCACATACGCCGGCGGCTCGCCCGCAAAAACCACGTGCCCGCCCGCCTCCGCAAATTCATCGAGCAGCCGCAGCGTGCTCTCCCGGATCGTCACCATCCCGACGACTATCGCGACCCGGTATGCCGCCTCGCCCACGCGCAGCAGCGCCCCGTATTCATCCCGCTCAACCCGCCCAAGCCGCGCGAGATGCTCCTCGTCCCCGTAGTCGAAATCGACGTGCGCCGCGCTCAGCCATGCAAAGACGTCACGGTATGTCTGCTCGAGCTTTTCCAACTCCGGATCGAGCGCCCCGAGCCACTGCGCCCAGCCCGGATGAATCTGCGCCCACGTACTTTCGACCGGGTTCACGACGAGCACATCGCACACCGCCTCGCCCCGCTGCATGAGCACATGCAGCCGCGAAAAATAATCCTCCACCGCCGCGTATTGCCGGTGCCACGCGGACTGGAAATGGATACTCGCCGGGTAGTCCCGCTTTGCCTCGCCGGCCATCGTCACCCACGAGAGATGATGGCAGCGTACGTTCACCCCGAGCAGCGCCTGCCAGTCGCCGATGCGCTTGTGCCCGGCAAAGTCGAGTTGCCAGCCAGTGCAGCCGTAGAGCTCGCTGAGCATCCACTTTTTCCCGAGCTGCCGCGCCGCGCTGGCGAGCTGTTTCACGATCCAGTAGTTGCGATTGTGCAGCGCGAGCACGTCCACGCCCGGCACGTCGAGATGCTCGTAGTAGCGCATCGCCGAGCCACCCGGCACCGCCTGCGCCACGAGCGAATCCTCGTGCAGCACATGCCCGGTGAGCTGCAGGCCGTGCCCGCGGCACCACGCGTGGAGCGGGCGCGCCCAGTTTTCCAAAAACATCCGCTGGAGCAGCTCCATGTAGTGCCATTTCACGCGCGAGACACGGCGGCCCTCGGGAAAGAGAAACAGCTCCGGCAGATGCGCGCGCAGGTCGTAGCCCCACGCCGATTCAAAGTCGGCGAAGAGCGATTCCGTCCACGGCGTCGTCCAGCGCTGATCGCGTCCGGCGCGGTTTTCGTTGTTCTCGCACATGACCGTGCCGTGGTGCGGCTCGTCAGTGAAAATGCCGCGAATGCTGTGGCCAAGCCGCTCCCCGCACCGCTCGCGGTAGCGCTCGTGCGTGATTTTTAGAAAATGCTCCGTCGCCTCGCGCTGAAGCGTGTCGAGGTAGCTGAAGCCATTGTAGAAGCTGTGGCCGGGCATCAGCTCGGTCGTGAAAAGCAGCACGCGGCGGCCAGCCCCGGGCGGCGCATCGCCGTACCCCAGCGGCGCGCACTCGCTGAATGCGAGCGGCTTTTCCTCATCGAACCGCGCGACGAACGCCGCAACAAAGGCCGCTGTTTCCGGCCACTCGAACTGATCCGCATCCGCGATCGCCAGCCGCAAAACCTTGCTCCGATACCGCGGATCCTCCGTCGCCAGCCCGCCCGCCGAGCCACTCGGCCAGCGGTCCTCGTCGTAAAGCCACGCCTCCATTCCCAGCCGCTCCGCCTCGTCCGAGCACGCATTGATCAGCTCAAACCATTCGTCGCCCAGATACTCCGTCTTCAGCCCCGTGCGCGAGTGCATGAAAAATCCGCCCATCCCCATCTCCTTGAAAACCCGCACCTGCCGGAGCAGCTCCTCCTTCTCCAGCCTGCCATTCCAGCTCCAAAACGGCTTGCCGCGAAACGCCGCCGACGGGTGCGCGAAGAGGGCCGCCAGATCGTCGGGGAAGGCGCGGGGGTCAGTGGGTTTCGGCATTAAATCGGGAGATTCCAAGAATCCGTTCTTTTTCGCTTATCCCGATTTAGCCACTGGCTGTAAAAGACTTTTCCTGTTCACGCGTTGGCAGGCGGACGGCGGGATGTGTCAAAGGGCGGGCGACCCCTTTGACTTTCAAGCCGCAGGCGCGCGCTTCCAAAGCGCATCGCAAACTTCGGTGACAAAAGGAACCGCGCGCTCGCCGAGATTTGCATCCCCGATCCTTAACCACAGACTCCGCTTCCGCGGGTTGCAAAAACGATCACGCTCCAATAAACGACCCCGCTACACTCCCGATATGCCAACTACGATTCAGCCAAAGCGCCACACTCGGACGTATGAAAAGAAGGCGGACTATTTCTCTGAGGTTTGGGTGATAAGCTTGGAGCGTCGCGGTGATCGGCTGCACAAGTTTTTTGAACGCCTGAGGAATCTGGACTGGCCATTTAAGCAGCCAGTCGTCTTCACGGCCATAGACGGCGAGAAAGTGGGAGTACCCCGTTACTGGCAAACTGGCAGCGGTAGCTATGGCTGCCTCCGCTCCCATGCCTCGATCCTGGAGCGGGCTATCCAGAGTGATGCGGACTCGATTTTGGTGATCGAGGATGATGCGATCTTCTCGCAAGAGTTTCCCTCAACAATCCATGAGTTCCTGCACAGCGTTCCCGAAGATTGGGAATGTCTGATGTTGGGCGGGGAACATGCCAACGACGACTTCATTTGGGTCGATAATGCCATTGTAAAGCCAAAGAGCGGCGTGGGTATTCAACGCACGCATTGCTACGCCCTGCGGGGCCAGGCCGTCATGAAGCATCTCTATCAAACATGGATGAACTCCACCGTTCATTGTGACTGGGTAATGGGACCGGCAATGTTGAATTTCAATACCTATGCGCCACATCCGTTTCTGGTCGGGCAGGTGGAAGGCGGGAGCGACATTTCCCTCGGCTACAATCCCACCACATTTTGGAGAAGCGCTAACGGGCTTGAGCCTGTGGTGGTCCTCCAATCATCGCGGGAAGTAATGGAGGAACTTCGCCATCGGGGATGGCATGGCGGTTACACAAGAGATGCGCACACCGGCCTCGACTGCGGACTCACGGACATATTCGACCGCGAGGAAACCGACCCTGTGGTGCGGCGCCATCTCTTCCTTGATTGGCTTTTCATGATTCAGGATGAGGTGGTGGCGCTGCCCAGGCAGGGTATCTGCACGATCTGGCATCCCCTTGCAGACTACCGGGAATTCAAAAACATCTGGAAAGGCAGAGTTATCTCAGTCGAAGCAGAATCTGCCGACGATGCCGAGAAACAATTGCCGCCCGATATTCACGATACTCTCGGCATAAAACAGATTCTCGTCCTTCTTCGATCCAGCAAGGACATCATGGAAGGATTGGCCGCTTTGAACTGGCACTTTGGTTCTGATTGCGATCCGATAACTGGCTTCGCAAAGCGGCTGACGCAAATCTTTGAAACCAACCTTTCAGACGCGCGGCTCCGTCTAAACTTGGAGAAGTTTGCCAATCGGTTATGCGTCGCGGCAAATAGATCGAAGGACAAAACGATCCCAGCGATCTGGCACCCGAAAGTCGATGAGGGGATGTTCGATGCCAACATCTATGACGTTTTCACTGTCAAAGCCACATCGGTTCGACAGGCGCAAGGAGCCATCGTGACATTCAAAACGTCCCTTTTGGAAGCACGCAGCTACTGGCGTTAAGCTATGGCGCGAACGAATCAAAGTTGGGCGGCCAAGGGCTGATAATTCGATTGACAGGGAAAAAATAAATCAGCAAGAAGTGCGGATGAGCAGCACATGTAATCCTGACATCATCAGGACACTGGAGCGGCAATCCCAAGACTATTTGGGAGTTTATGGCGTGGTATCATTCGTCGTTGACGCAAAAAAGCATAAAACGGTGGCTGAAAAATGCGGATCGAAGAGCTTCCGCACGATTGAATTGCCCGTAGGATTTTATGAGTTAAGTCTGGGCAGAGGAAAACGTCCGTATCCTTATCAGCAAAAACAGGTGTGCATAAAA
>JAYTML010000315.1:0-7813 GCA_043728655.1 Chthoniobacter sp.
GTGAAGAACCGCGGCGGCACGGTGATCTTCAGCCGCGGGCCGGCATTCGGCGGCGCGCTGGCGGCGAATGAACTGGAGCCGGTGATCTGGTCCACGCAGCCGAGCGAACACGTGCGGCTTCAGGTGGCGCGCGAGGGTCAGGCGCTCGCGCCGTTCCGGGCGATCGCGGGGCCGGAGGGCGCGGAGGCTTTGCCAGACATGATCGCGGGCTACGGCGTGGTGGAGAAAAAGCCGCTGACGGCGACGCTTGCGGCGGTGCAGAATGCGGGCGGCGGCGATCCGACGCCGGGAATGGTGCACCGGCGCTTTGGCGAGGGGCAGGTGCTGAGCGTAGGCGTGGACGGGCTGTGGCGCTGGGCTTTCAACGCAAAGGTGGAGGGCGTGAACACGCTGTTCGACCGCTTCTGGGATCAGATGATCCTGTGGCTGATGGCGGGGCGCGATTTCCTGCCGACGCAGCAGTTCTCGCTGCGCGCCAGCTCGGCGAACGTGCCGCTGGGAGAGAAGATTTACTTCCGCGCGGTGAAGCGCGATGCGGCGGTGAAAATGGGTGACGTGCCGCTGGTGATCGCGGCTGCGGGCGGCGAGGTGGGGCGCACGGCGCTGAGCGCGGATGCGAATGCGCCGGACAAATACACGGCGGAGTTTCTCCCGGCAAAGGCGGGCAAGTACACGGCGACGGCGAAGTTTCCCGACGGCACGTCGCAGTCGGCGCGGTTCATCGTTTTCGACGAGAATCTGGAGCAGACCGAGGTAGCGACGGACGCAGGCTATCTGCGAAAGCTGTGCGAGAGCAGCGGCGGGCGGCTGCTCCAGCCGGAGGAACTCGGGAAGCTGCTGGCGGAGCTGAAGGGCGAAAAGACGGATGCGACGCCGGAGCGGAAACTGACGAGCGCGTGGGACCGGGTGTGGGTCTTCTGGCTGATCGGCGCGCTGTTTGGCGCGGACTGGTATCTGCGGCGGCGGTGGGGGCTGAGCTGAAACTCTTCCTCTTCCTCTTAATCTTCCTCCCTCTGTTTGGGCGCGAAGGGATTAAGAGGAAGATTTTGCGGCGGCTCTCGCGGGGAAAGGCAAAACGCTCGCCGTGCCCGCGGCTTTTCCCCACTTTCGCGCGATGCGCAAAATCGCCGACTGGTTCCGCTCGCATCCGCTGACCACGATCTGTCTCGCGGTCGTCGGCTTCGCGGTGGGGATGCATCTTTTCACAAACTGGCGCGCGGAGGCGCGCTGGCAGCGCTACGCGACGGAGGCGCGCGCGCGGGGGGTGAAGATGACGCTGGCGGAATTCGCGCCGCCGGAAATCCCGGACGCGGAGAACTTCGCGAAGATCCCGATGCTGCGCGCGATCTTCAGCGGCGGGGTGCAGCGGCCGATGGAGTTTCCAGTCATTCCGGGCGAAACGCGGCCGGTGACCGGGAACGCGGTAAAGGGGGAGCGCATCGACTGGAAGGCGTGGCAGAAGTTTTGCAAGGACGCCGGCTGGATCGCGGAGATGACGGACGATGCGCCGGGCGATGTGCTGCGTGGGCTGGAGCATTACGCGCCGCAGTTCGCGGAATGGAGGGAGTGGCGGACCCGCCCGCAGTGCCGGTTCCCGCTCGATCTCGACAAGGGATTCGCCATGCCGCTGCCGCACCTCACCGCGCTCATCGATGCTGGGAAGCTTTTCTCGCTGCGGATGCGCGCGCATCTCGCGGCGGGCGATTCGGCGGCGGCATATGCGGATTTCCAAGACGGCTTCCAAAGCTACCGCGCGCTGGATGACGAGCCGACGCTGATCGCGGGGCTGGTGCAGATGTCAGCGCTCGCGTCGCTCTGCAATGCCGCAGGCGAGGGACTGCGCGACCGCGCGTGGGCGGAGCCGGAACTGAGGAGACTGGAGGCAGATCTCGCCGCGCCGCGCCTCTGGATGAACTACCGCCGCAGTTTTTCCAGCGAGCGCGGTTTCGCCAACTGGATGGGCGATCTGCTCGCCGATGCGTCAGCCGCGAAGCGCGCGAGTCTCCTGGGCAACATGGGCAACATGGCGGCTGGCGTCTCGGACGCGACTTCACTGCTCATCCCGAAGCGGGTCTTCCGCGACAATCAGCTCCGGCAAAACCATTACCTCGACGAAGTGATTGCCCGGGCCAGCGAAGACGGAAGCATTTTCGACCCCGACGGCCCAATCCCTTCCGGACCAGAAAACCTGACCGGGCTGATTGACCCGTACTATTTTTTCCTCTTCAGGATGTCCGCCCCGGTCTTTTCCGAGGTCGCCAACCGGTTCGTGCATCTGAAGACGCAGCTCGATGCGGCACGGCTCGCGTGTGCGCTGGAGCGTTTCCGTCTCGCGCGCGGTGCCTACCCGGAGCAGCTCGCGGAGCTGGTGCCGGATTTTGTGGCGGAGGTGCCGGTGGACACGTATTCGCGGCAGCCGCTGATCTACCGGCGGCTGGAGGGCGGGACTTTCTCGCTCTACGGCGTGGGGAAAGACCGAAAGGACGACGGCGGTGCGGTGGATCCAAAGGTCAGCGAAAGCAAGCAGCGCGACGACGTCTGGCTCTTCGCGCCGCCGGCTTTGCCGCCGCCTTGACGCCCCACGCCGGCTCGGGGAAGGTGCGCGCCCGTTTCGACAATCCATCCACCCTCGTACATGCCCACGCCCCGCATCCTTTCCGGCATCAAGCCGACCGGCCAGCCGCACATCGGCAATTACTTTGGCATGATGCGTCCGGCGATCGAATGGCAGGAGCGCGGCGAGGCGTTTTATTTCATCGCGGACTATCACGCGCTGACGACGGTTTTTGATCCGGCAAAGCTGCGGGAGTATGTGCGCGGGGTGGCGCTGGATTTCCTCGCGTGCGGGCTGGATCCGGCGAAGGCGGTGCTTTTCCGCCAGAGCGATGTGCCGCAGCACACGGAACTGGCGTGGCTGCTGAGTTGCCACACGCCGATGCCGATGCTGGAAAACTGCCACGCCTACAAGGATCACGTCGCGAAGGAAAAGACGCCCTCGCACGGGCTCTTTGCCTACCCGGTGCTGATGGCGGCGGACATCCTGATCTACGACTCGAATGTGGTGCCCGTGGGCCGCGACCAGAAGCAGCATGTGGAGGTGACGCGCGACCTCGCGCACAAGATGAACGCGATCTACGGGCCGATTTTCACGGTGCCGGAGGCGAGCATCCTGCCCACGCTGGCGGTGATCCCGGGGCTCGACGGGCAGAAGATGAGCAAGAGCTACGGGAACACGATCGAGCTTTTCCCCGAGGAAAAGGCGCTGCGGAAAAAGATCATGGGGATCGTCACGGACTCGACGCCGGTGGAGGCGCCGAAAGATCCGGCGGGGTCGGCGATCGTGTCGCTCTACAGGCTTTTCGCAACGGAGGCGGATGTGGAGCGGATGGAGGCGGATTTCCGCGCGGGCGGCGTGGGCTACGGCGATTTCAAGAAGCGCCTGTTCGGAGCGGTGTGGGAGTTTTTTGCCCCGCAACGCGCGCGCCGCGCGGAGCTGGAGGCCGATCCCGGATACATCGATGCGGTGCTCGCAGACGGGGCCCAGCGGGCGGGAGCCCTCGCTGAGCAGGTGATGAAGCGGGTGCGCAGCGCGGTCGGGCTGCGTGCGTAGGGGAGCGCTCGATGGCCGCCCATTGGAAACACCGGGAGTAAATAGAATTACTGAACGTTCGTTATTGCACCGGCGCACTTTTCGCCTAGCCTTTGGCCCCTCATCGCCAACCCTGGTATGGGCTGAGCGAAACCAAGACAGCAACGTAATATGATGAATGACAATCCAGGAGAGAGAATGGGGTCTGATCCGATCGCTTCCGAGAAGGTGGCGAACGAGCGGAAGATATTCTTTCTCGACCTCAAAGAGAACCAGCGCGGGCGTTTCTTGAAGATCACGGAAGACGTGGGTGGCCGGCGTGACACGATCATGCTGCCGTCCGCGGCGTTTAAGGACTTCCTGGAAGCCCTCCAGCGTCTGGTCGAGTTCGAGGCCAAGCTCTAACCGGCACGGCTTCCTCTCGACTCCTCCGCGAGCGCCAGGGAATGGAACCCGGGTGGGTGCGGACGGAGGGTTTGAAGACATTGAGCCGCTTCTCCCCCATAAGAAGCGGCTCTTGCCTTGTACGGATGGGGCGGAAAGTAGCTTGGACTTTAGTCCAAACGGGCGGGTGACCGGTGACTTTGGACTAAAGTCCAAGCTACTTTTTTACGCCGCGCGGAGGTCGGCGAAGAAAAGGCGTCCGGCAGTCGTCTGCAGTGTGCTGGCTACGACGATGGGGACAGTTTTGCCGATCTGCGAACGGGCGTGATTGACGACGACCATCGTCCCGTCCGGCAGGTAGCCGACGGCCTGGTGGGCGTCGCGGCCTTCCTTCACGAGCGCGAGTTCGAGGTGCTCGCCGGCGGCCAGCGTGGGGCGGAGCGCGCGGGAGAGATCGTGGAGATTCAGGACGGCGACGTTTTGCAGCCGGGCGATCGAGCAGAGGTTGCTGTCATTGGTCAGCAGGCGGGCGTCGAGGAGCTGCGCGAGCTGGACGAGCTTGGTGTCCACGGGGATGCGGGGGTCGTCCTCGCTCTCGTGAATGCTCACGGTGAGCGCCGGATCCCGCTGCATCTGGGAGAGGCGGTCGAGCGCCGCCCGACCGCGTTCGCGCTTCAGCGAGTCGGCGGAGTCGGCGAGGCGCTGGAGTTCATCGAGCACAAAGCGCGGGACGACCAGCGCGCCGCTCAGGAAACCGGTCGCGCAGAGGCCGGCGATGCGCCCGTCGATGATGATATTCGAGTCGATGAGCAGCGGCGCATCCTGGACCGTGCCCTGGCGGAAGCGCACGTAGGGGATGATGAGCGCGAACTCGTCCCGGTTGCTGCGGATGGCGAGCATCATCCCGAGGTAGCTGAACGTTGCGTACACGATCAGCCCGCAGACCCACTGTGTCGGCGGCGCGGCGAGGGCGAGGACTCCCGACGACAGGAGGAGACGGGCGAAAATGAAGCCGACGAGCAGGCCGAACGTGGCCGAGGAAAAAATGCGCAGCGAGATGCCCTTAACCATCTTGTCCCCGAGGACGATGACGAGGCCAAAGGCCGTGCCCGCCGCCAGCCCGACCCAGGCCGAACCGAGCATGTCGTCCCCGATCATCAGCCCCACGCACCCTGCGAGAGTCACGAAGAGTGCTCGCAGGAGATTGATGGTGAGTAGCGGGGTCATGCGCGATTGGCGGAAGCTGCGGAAAGGAGGAACAGTTTCCTCCTAAGCAGACCGCGAACCAATCGCCCGGTCGGGCGGAGATTTACCGCGAACGCGGGCGAGGGGGCGGGGTCGAGACCTCGGGGGCGGGCAGAGGACGGTCCTTGTAAAAAAGGACGCCTGAGCGGCGCAGGTTGGCGATCAGCGCCTTGAGATTCTCAGCGGTCTGCCGGTCGGAAACCAGGGTGCCCAGCGCGCCGTCCCCCGCCGTGGCCTTCCTGACGAGCATGTTCGCCGAGTCGGCCACCTTGCGGAAATCGCCGACCGCCAGGCGCGCTTCGCCCGCCGCGGCGTCCACGGTCTTGAGGGTGGCATTTGCCCCGTCGATCGCCTCGCCCGTCTTGAGCACCACGGCATCGAGCTTCTTCGAGGTCTGCTCAAAGGCCTCGGTCGTCGTCTTCAGGGTGGCAAAGGTATCCTCGATGTTCTTGAGGTTCTTTTCGCTCAGCAGTTTGGAATTGATGCTCCGGGTGGCGACGGCGATCTCGTCGAGCTCCATGTTGATCTTGCGGAGCACCTCCTCGTTGAGCGTGTCCATCAGCTTGCCGCCCTTGGCCGTGAGATCGTCGAGCCCGCTGACACGTGAGCCGACGATGGTCTCGCCGGGCGCGATGACGTCCGCCGGATCGAACTCCAGCGGTGTCTGCACGTCCACATAGGAGTCGCCGAGCATGCCGCTGGTCCGGATGAGAAAGGTCGATTTGCGGGGAATCCGGACGCCCTCATTGATGCGCATGGGGGCCGCCACGGCGAATGCGCGCCCGGTCAGCCGCGGGGCCTCGGTGACAGTGCCGATCTTGGCGCCGGAAAGCAGCACGTCGCAGCCCTTCACCAGTCCGCTCGCATTCGGAAACTCCACGGAGATGGGATAGAGCTTTTTGAACCCCTGCCCGACCCGGCCGAAGACCACCACCATCGTGGCGATCACGCCAAAGCCGATCAGCAGGAACAGGCCGACGAACAGTTCGACTCCCTTGCGTTCAGCGCTCATAGAGTCAGCTCACATCGCCGGAGCGACCCTCGATGAAGTCCCTGAGGACCGCGTCCGGCATGGCCTGCATCTCCTCCGCGGTACCGTGAAAATAGATGCGCCCCTCGTGCAGAAACGCGATCCGGTCGGCGGTGGTGAATGCGGTTTTCATGTCGTGGGTGACGACCACGGAAGTCACGTGGAGCCGCTTTTGCAAGCGACGAATCAGGTGGTTGATGGAATCCGACGCGATGGGATCAAGGCCCGTCGTCGGCTCATCGTAGAGGATGCACTCGGGCCGCCCGACGATGGTCCGCGCGAGGCCCACGCGCTTGCGCATGCCGCCGGAGAGCTTTTCGGGCATCTTCTTCTGCTCGCCCGCGAGATCGACCATCTCCAGCGCCTCCGCCACGCGCTCGCGGATCTCCTTTTCACTTCTCACCCCCGATTCCCGCAGCGGAAAGGCGAGGTTTTCCTCGACATTCATCGAGTCGAAAAGCGCTCCGCTCTGGAATAGCATGCCGATCTTTTTGCGGATGCCGCCGAGCTTTCGCTCCGGCAGATGCGTGATCTCCTCCCCCTCGACCCACACCTCGCCGGACGTGGGCTGAAAGAGCCCGATAAGATGCTTCAGCAGCACGCTCTTTCCACTGCCCGACCGGCCCAGGACCACGGTCGTCTCGCCCCGGGCGATCTCGAGATCGACCCCGCGCAGGACCTCCTGCGTGCCGAGCGTCTTGGTGAGCTGCCGGACAGAGATCATGCGCGGCTATTTGCCATACGGGAAAATCATGTTGAGCAGGAACGTGAGGAAAAAATTCAGGATCAGGATGGTCAGCGAGCTGATGACCACCGCCTCGGTGGGCGCGCGCCCGACGCCGACCGCGCCGTTCTTCGTATTCAGCCCCTGATGGCAGCTCACAAAGGCGATGACCACGCCGAAGCAGAACGCCTTCGTCAGCGCCATCTTGATGTCACGCATGCCGACGTAGCGGTAGAGATTGCCGAGGAAAAACGGGCCCGAGATGTCCAGCACATGCACGCCCACGAAGTAGCTCGCGCAGATGCCCAGCCCCACGGCCTCCGCCACCAGCAGCGGCATGGAAATGATCAGCGCCAGCACCCGCGGCACGGCCAGATAGTCGATGGGATGCACCGCCAGCGAGCGCAGGGCGTCGATCTGCTCGGTGACCTTCATCGTGCCGATCTCCGCCGCGATCGCCGCGCCCACGCGCCCCGCGACCATCAGCCCGGTGAGGGTCGGCCCCAGTTCCCGGAAGAGCGCCACCGCCACTACCGAGCCGGTCGCGGATTTCATCCCGAGGGAGGCAAACTGGAAATACGTCTGCGCCGTCAGCACCGCACCGGTGAACATTCCCGTGACGATGACCACCACCTGCGAGCGCCAGCCCACCTCCACGACCTGCCGCGCAAAAAGCCGCCAGCGGATCGGCGCGACGACCATCGCCACGCAGGTGTCATACGCGAGCAGCGCGAGCTCGCCAAGATACTGGAGGAGTGAAAGCGCGATGCGCCCAAGAGCGGTGACCATGCGGAGCGCGGAAACTAGGCGCGCGCCCGGCGCTTGTCCATCACCCGCCGGG
>JAYTML010000316.1:0-3073 GCA_043728655.1 Chthoniobacter sp.
CCGCCGCCGCTTACGATCTGTTCCGACATGAATGAACTAGCCATAGTGCGTGCGTTGCTAGTCGGAACGATCTTGCCTGACAAGCGTATAGTTCTCCGACGTGGCGGCAGATCGAACTTCCACTCGGCTCCGCCGACTACATCGGCGCGGGTGGCTGGGCGGGAATCTTCGGCAGCTCCCGGAAACTCACTGCTCCTGCGGCGCGAGTGACTGCCCGGGCGCAGTTGCCTCCTCCGCGGCAGGCGGGACCGGCAGCGCCACCGTCTCATCGGAAACCGCTTCGGTGTTCACGGGCTCCACAGCGGGTTCAGCCGGCTCGTCGATCTCCAGGGCGGATTCCTCCGCCGTGGGCTCGGCCTCGGGGACCGGCTCCATTCCTGTGGCGGTCACGCCGGCTGCTGCGGCGGCCTCCGGTTTTTGCCGGGGCCCCTTTTCCCGCACGGGCCTCGCCTCCTGTTCGGGCCTCGCATTCGGCGAAAGCGGGAGCTCCAGCGCGCCGTCGGAGAACTCGATGACGTGGCCCGAGTGGATGAGGTAGTGGAGGTCCGCGGCGAGCTGCGCCTTGCGCGCAGCGGCCTCCGGCGTGTCCTGCGGCTCGCCCAGAATCTTTGCCGCGAGCTGCGGACGCTTGATGCGCGGCGACGCCTCGATCGTCGTCAGGATGGCCGTGATGCCGTCGGAAAATACAATCCCCTCCGGATGCCGAAGTGGCTTTGTCGTGCAGACAAAAAGCATCCGTTTGCGATGCTTGAAAAAGGTGAGCCCGGCATCGACGAAGTACTGGCGCAGACCATTGACCATCTGCTGCGGAAAGCGGCTCTCAGCCTCCCACGCCGCGCGCACCGCGCCGCCCACATGGCGGTCGGCGCCCACCCGGCTGGCCTGCCCGTTGCATTCGAGCGTCACGCCGCTCTTCACGAGCTGCGGGAGATAGGTTTTTTTGAAATGCTGCTCGGCGTCGAAGAGCGTCTTGAAGGTGACCGGCTCGGCTTCCTTCGTCGTCGCGTAGGTCGTGCTCGTCCGCGCCTGCTCCTTCCAGTCGGCCACGCTTTGCTCGTCGCTCACTACCTCGATCTCGTACTGCTGAAAATCGGGAAACGACATCCGGCGGCTGAAATGCTCCTCGTAGAGTTTGCGCAGGGCGGGCTGGTAGCCGTGGTGGTTCGTGGGGCCGAGCAGCGTGCCCGTGGCGCGGCACCGCGCGACATTGCTGAAGTTGCCCTTGATCGGCTCGCCCTGCACCGTTTCCGTGGAATAGAAATCGTCCCGCGCGTGCCGGAATGCATCGCGCTCCACTGCGGCCTGATCAAAGGACACCGGCCCGTCGCCGATCTGGAAAAGCGGCACTGCCGGATCGCAGGAGGTGATCCGCACCAGATGGCGCTCCGGGCGGTCGAGAAAGAGTTTGCTCGTCCCAAAGACCGGGTAGGCCCGGCCGCTCAGTTTGATCTGCTTCGCGATCCCGGCCGCCGCATTGGGCTCTGGCAAAAACTCCACCCTCAACTGCGCCGGCGCGACCGCCGGCTGCGGGCGCGGCTCGTCGCGGCGCTCCGGCGGACGCCCGCCATGCGGACGGTCCCCTCGCCCGCGGTCCCCGCCAGGACGCGCGCCGCCTGGGCGCGGTCCGCGCCCGCGGTCTCCCTGAGGGCGATCCCCTCCCGGTCCGCGGCGATCTCCGCGCGGCGGCGGCGGGCCGCGGCGCTCCGTGCGCGGTCCGCGCGGACTGCGGTCGTCGCGGTCGCGACGCGGGCGATCTCCGCCCTCGCCTTCGTAGTTGGCGTACGGGTTTTTAGCCGGGCTTTCTTTCAGCCAGTCGGGCAAAAATTTGAGATCAAACTCCTGTGGCAAATCGCTCATGGGGACCGTTAGTAACGGCGCTCGCAGGCGGACGCCAGCGCCGATTTCGTGCATGAATTTCGGTGCGGGAGAAAAGCGGAATTAGTTATTGCCAACCCTAGGACGCGACTCTAAAGCATGCGCCCTAAACCAACCCAACCAACAGCTACAACCACCGAATTTATGGCAGACAAATCCATCGAAGAAAAAGTCAAAGACATCATCGTCGAGCAGCTCGGCGTGAACCCCGAGCAGGTCACGACGACCGCCTCGTTCATCGAGGATCTCGGTGCGGATTCGCTCGATACGGTTGAGCTCGTGATGGCCTTTGAGGAGGAATTTTCTGTCGAGGTGCCGGACGAGGACGCGGAGAAGCTCCAGACCGTCGGCGACGTGGTCAAATACATCGAGGAGAAGACCTCGAAGTAACCTTTCCAAGGCGCCGCGCGAGTTCGTCGCGGCTCACTTTCACGAAAAGACACGGCCATCCAGCCGTGTCTTTTTGTTTGCCCCGACGCGCGCTTCCTGAGCGCCGGGGAAATTTCCTCCGCTCGCTGCGCAACTCGCCGCGGAGCGGGGTGTTTTCCCCGCACGATGAAAACGAAACTCACCATTCTCACCCTCGCAACTGCCGGTCTCCTCGCAACGATCTCCAGCAGCCGCGCTGAAGATGCGGTACCCCCGACTCCTCCGGTGAATCCCCCGCCGGGAGCGCCCGAGGCCACAGCAAAGCCGGGACGAGCTTCCGGCGCTCCCGTGGGTCCCGCTGCCGAGCGCCTGGAAATGATGAAAGAGAAACTCGGCCTCACGCCGGAGCAGGTTGAGAAGATCAAGGCGGCCTTTGAAAAGGATCGCGAAAAACTGATGGCGCTGCGGGAGGACACGTCCCTCAGCCGCGAGCAGAAGGGCGAGAAGATGCGCGAACTTTTCAAATCCCAGATGGAGTCGATCCGGCCTATCCTCACGCCCGAGCAGGTCGAAAAATGGAAAGCCGGGATGGAAAAGCGCCGCTCCGTACAGGAGAGGAAGTAGCCGCCAAAACCTCGCTCCGTTTGAGGAAAAACCCCGGGCGGGAGGCGAGAAGCTTCCCACTCATTTTTGGCCGGTAGCGCGTCCCTTACGACCTCACCGTGCCCCATCGCCGGTGGATGAAGCGTTCCCACGGCGAGAACAGAATCCGGTCGGCGAGCAGCCCGATCAGCACGATCACGAGCATGATCCCCACGACCTGATCCAT
>JAYTML010000317.1:0-7024 GCA_043728655.1 Chthoniobacter sp.
CCGGCCGCGGCGACAACATGGCCGAGCCCGAAGGATTCCGGGGCGAACAAGGACTTTAACCAGAGGATCAATGGATTCGCCCTGATTGATTCCAACAACGACACCGTCCGAAGCGTTCAGATCGACCCGCTCGGTCCATCCAGGGGCGACCTGCGTTACGTCGGCACGCTCAAGACGGTGCCGTCAGATTATTTCGCCGGCTACCCTGGTGGAACCGACGGCGCTGGATACAGCGATGCCACGGCGCCGATCATCCACAGCCTGCGGAATGGAAATGGCGATACGCCCGCCCGTGGAAAATTTCACGCCGACCTTGTGGACGGGACCAATGGCAGCCCCTCGGTCAGCCCTGGCAATCCCATCGCCGCGCGCGGCATGCGGGGGGCAAAGATGCTGAATGGGGTGCTCGGGGATTATGACAATGGGCCAAGCGGTCATCAGGACGGCGCCTATATCAACAAACCGGACGACTACTATGGCTCTGGCGATAACAGGACCGTCGAGATTGTGACCCCGAACCGGCAGGTGTGCTCCCCGGTCATGTTTGGCTCTCTGCCTGTCGGTGCGCCGTGGCAGACGCTGCTCTTTTGCCCAAATCCGCCCGGCGGCCGCTCACACCCTGGATTCCAGGGAATGCGCGATCACACGTTGCTGGATTTTTTCACGATGCCGGTGATCGAGCCTTATGCCATCAGCGAGCCTTTCTCGACTGCGGGCAAGGTGAACCTCAATTACCAGATCGCCCCCTTCACCTATATCACCCGATCCACGGCGCTGCGCGGGGTCCTTAAGTCCACACGGGTCATGGCCATTCCGAACAGCGCTACGAATTACAAGAGCGGTGCGGGCGCCACGGTTTTCCGCAGGGAGATTGATCGCGACGAAACCATCGCCGGTTTTGAGGAACGCTTCGCCACGGTCTCGACCGGCCCCTTTACCGGAGAAAAGGGAATGTTCCGCTCGGCGTCGGAGATCTGCGACATGTATCTGGTGCCGAAAGGGGCCACCCTGTCCGCCGTCAAAGGAAACTGGTGGCAGAATTACGCCTTCACCGGGGATAACGCCCGCGAGTTCCCTTACAGCCATATCTATCAGCGGGTCACAACCAAATCGAATACCTACACCGTCCACATGCGTGTGCAGGTGCTGAACAAACGGACGACCACCGACCAGGCGACATGGGTGGAGGGACAGGACCAGGTAACCAGCGAATACCGCGGCTCCTCGACCATTGAGCGCTACATCGATCCGGGCGACACCGGCCTGAAGGATTTCGCCAAGGATTCCAAGCTTTCGATGGACGACTACTATAAATTCCGCATTGTCAGCACGAAGAAATTCGCCCCATGAAAACACCCCGACTCTCCGCCAAACACGCCGCGTTCTCACTGATCGAACTCGTCGTCGTCATCGCCATCATCGCGATCATCGCCACCTTCACCGTGCCGGCTGCCACCACGATCCTACGCGGGTCGGCGATGACGCAGGCCTCGCAGATGCTGACCGACCAGCTCAGCTTGGCGCGGCAGTTGGCGCTCAGTAAAAACCGCTCGATCGAGGTGCGGCTGTGCAAGCTCGCGGATCCCGAAATGCCGGGCGAAAAGGCTTCCGACGTGAGCACGGGGCAATACCGGGCGATCCAGCTTTTCGAGGTGCTCGAGTCCGGGGCGGCGGTACCGATCGACAAGGTCCAGAGTTTCCCCACCTCGGTGATCATGAATCCCGACAAGCTGTCCACGCTCATCTCGGACACCACGCAGAAGGAGCAGACTCCGACCACGAAAGATCCTGATCTCCCGCGCGGAGTCGGCCGCAACTACCGCTACACCTCGTTCCGCTTTCAACCGGACGGCTCGACGAATCTGCCTACCAAGAGCACAGCGGACACGAATGGCGCGTGGACCATCACGGTGCATGGCGGGACGGAAAAGGTCACCGGCACCACGCTGCCGCCGAACTTCTTCACGATCCAGATCGACCCCGTGAGCGGCTCGTCCAAGGGCTTCCGCCCGACGGCCGGCTAACGGTTCGGTGGGGAGCCTCAGCCGAGCAGGCTGACCGTCCGCTTTTCCCGCGCGCTGAGTGCGGCGCTGTCCACGATCTGCTGGCCGATGCGGGCGATCTCGGGATGCAGCGGGCCGAGCTCGAAGTCGCCGCCGTCGAGCGCGTGGAGCACGTATTGGATCGGGTTTTGAAAGGGTGCGTGCACGGAATCCACGGCGACCTCGTGGCCCTCAGGGCGCTCGGGCGTCTGGACGCGGAGCGAGGTGGCGTAGTCGTAGGCGCTGAGCGTGCCGCGGGTGCCGCAGATGACGAAGCCGCACTTTGGCTGCGGCTGCAGGATCCACGGGTCGGTAAAGGTGCCCCAGCGTGTCTCGATCTTGGAAAGGCCGTGCGCGTAGCGGCAGACGGTGATGCTGTGTTCATCGACCTCCAGCCCCGCGGGCTCGTCGGTCACGCAGGTCACTTCCAGCGGCTTGCGCCCGCCCTGAAACCACGTCCCGATCGTGGCGCCGTAGCCTGCATAGTCGAGCAGTGAGCCGCCGCCGAGCGAGCGCTTGTAAAACCAGCTCGCCGCCTTTTCCTCCGCGGTCGGCTGCGCCTCCACCTTGTCCGCGCGGTGAAAAAGCGGTCCGCGATTGCCGCCGTAGTGATGGAAATTCACGACCTCGCCGATCAGCCCCTCGTCGATCAGCCGCTTCGCGGTGATGTAGCCGGGAAACCAGCGGATGGGCCAGTTGATGGCCAGCAGCTTTCCCGTCGCGCGCTGGGCGGCGATCATCGCATCCGCGTCCGCGAGCGATGCGGCGAACGGCTTTTCGATCATGATATTCACGCCGAACTCCGCGACCCGCTGCGTCCACAGCGCGTGCTCTCCCGTCGCCGGGCAGAGGATCACGAAATCGGGTTTCGTCTGTTCCAAACACGCCCGGTAATCCGTGAAAATCGCCTCCGGTGGGATGGAGAAATTCTGCATCGCCGGCGCCATTCGCGGAGGGTGCTCATCGCAGATGCCCACCAGCTCCGCGTCCGGATGCTCATGCGCCATGCGCAGCAGGTCACCCATGTGCATGTGGTCGAAATTGATGCCGGCTATGCGGAGTTTTTTGTTCATGGGTAAATCTGGGTTCGCTAAAACAGCTCCGGCTCCGGGGCGCGGTGGACGCTCTGGCCGCGGACAAAGGTCTCCAGCACGGCGTGCGGACCGCCGCGGTAGATGCACAGGCTGGCGAGATCCTCGGGCGAGAGCTCGTTCGTCGGCTTCGAGCTCTGCCTGTACGGGAGCAGCGCGGCATAGTCCATCACCGTGAGGTCGGCTTCCTTGCCGATGTCAAAGCTGCCGATGACCGCGCCTTTTCCCAGCGCCTCGGCGGCACCCAGCGTGGCCATGTGGAGGGCGGCGGTGGGCGTGGGGACGAGCGCGTCCGGCTCATAGAAAGCGCGGGCCTTTTGCGACTCGATCGCGCACCGCATGACCTGCCACATGTTCAGCTCCGGGCCAGCGGCGACATCGCTGCCGAGGCCGATTCGCAGGCCGGCGGCGCGGATTTTTTCCAGCGGGAGGATGCCGCTGCGGAGGAAAAGATTCGCCGTCGGGCAGTGCGCGACGCTCGCCCCGGCGGCGGCGAGGGCTCCGAGCTCGCGGTCGCTGAGATGCAGGCAGTGGCCGAGGATGGTGCGCGGTGTCAGGAGGCCGAATTTTTCGTACACATCGGTGTAGTCGCAGGCGGCCGGAAACTGGTGCCTCACCTTCTCGATCTCGGCGGTATTTTCGGCGAGATGCGTCTGGATGTATGCGCCGTATTTCGCGGCGAGTTCGCCGGCGCCGCGCATGAGCTTTTCGCTGCATGCCACGGCGAAGCGCGGGCTGAATGCGTACTCCAGCAGCCCGTCCGCCGCGCCGTGCCACGTCTTGCACAGGCGCTCGCTCTCATGGAGCGAGATGGAGCCGATCTTCGTCGGCTGGAGCTGCCCGTAGCTGCCCACATCCATCATCATTTTCCCCATGATGATGCGGAGCCCGCTGGCTGCGGCGGCGTGAAAGGCCGCCTCGCACGAGTCCTCATAGACCGCGGTGTAAAGCATCGCCGTGGTGGTGCCATTCCGCGCGAGCTCGGTGAAAAATGCGCCCGCCTCCCGCCGGCCCTTGGCTCCGGTGAATTCGCGCTCGAGCGGGAAAATGTGCTGCCTCAGCCACGGGAGCAGGTCGCACTCACCGCGCGCCACGGCCGGGTACTGCGGGATGTGGGCGTGGATGTCGATGAGCCCCGGGAATACCGCGGAGCGGGGCGAATGCCGCCAGCGCACGGGCTGCTCGCGCGGCTGCCGGGAAAGGGACGCATAGTCACCCACCTCGGCGATGCGCCCGCCGGCGATGATAAGCGCGCCGTCGCTCCATGCCCGAAGCCGGTCGGGCTGCGGTGCGTCGATGAGGAAGCCTCGGATGCCGAGAAGCGGGCCGTCAGGATTCATCGCACGGGACGGTGGACATGGCGGGCAGGCTAACTGGCGGGGAAAAGCGGGTCAACGAAGCGATCACCAGAAAAGGGAATCCGGGCCGCGCACGCCAAGGAAAACACACACAAAACTGACGTGCACGACCCGGTTTAATTCCCCCTAAACAGTCACCTTCGACCGGCTAGGTGCGCGACTGTTCAAAAGCCACGCGAAGTTTTTTCGCGCACCGAAAAGCACAAGGATCCAACACCGCCCGCAACCCGGAGGTTTGGGCATTGAGTCTTCGACCTTTGACGCTTGCCAGCCAACTCGCTGGTTGCCCGTCATCGCCCCTTTCGCTAAACCCGGCGGCAACATGGAGCCCAATCCGCAGCCAACGCTCGGCCAGCCGTATTCAAACATCACGCCGCCGCAGACATCCGGGGCGGCCATTGTCAGCCTCGTGCTCGGCTGCGCGGCCTTTATTACCGTGGGGTTCACCGCCATTCCCGCCGTCGTCTTCGGCCACATCGCCCTCCACCGGATCGGGAAATCCGCCGGGCGGCTCACGGGGAGCGGCATGGCAGTCGCCGGCCTGATCCTCGGCTATTTGTTCTCGGTGCTGTTTCTCATCGCGGCGGTGGCGATCCTCGCCGGCCTCGCGCTACCGGTCTTTGCGGCGGTGCAGGATAGAGGATTGCAGACAAAGGCGCTCAGCCAGCTCAGGCAGGTCGGTGTCGCCTGCCAGATCTACGCCATCGATCACGACGGGAAGTTTCCCGCAAAGCTCGACGAGCTCGTCCCCGAGCAACTGCCCGACGCCAGCCTCCTCCTGTGCCCGTATCCGGATGCCAAATCGCCGAAGCCGTTCGAGTATTTCGGCGGCAGCAAATCGGACCCAGCGGATCAGGTCCTGGCCGCGAGCCCGGCGGTGCCGAACAAGGGCCGCGTGTTCCTGTACATCGACGGCAGTGCGAAAGCGAAAAGCCGCGCGGAGCTCAAGCCGGAGAGCGGGAAGTAGCTCCCGGCGAAGATTCGCCCGTCCTACCGCTCCGCCGCCTCGAGCGCGAGCGTGGCGCAGCCGATGATCCCGGCGTCGTTGCCGAGCGCGGCGGGCACGATGCGCAGATTCTCGTGAAAGAGCGCCATCGTCCGCTCGCGCACGGTGCGGCGGATCGGGTCGAAAAGCAGGTCACCCGCCTTGGCCACGCCGCCGCCGATGACGATGGCGTCTGGATTCAGCAGCCAGATCGCATTCACAAACGCACAGCCGATCTCCTCGCCGAGGCTTTCCCACAAACCGAGGGCGACAGCATCACCGTCGAGCGCAGCCTGCTGCAGGTCGAGCGGCGTGCATTTCTCCACTTCCACATCGCGTCCCGCCTCCCGGTAGAGCCGCGCAGCGCGCTCGGCGATCTGCTGATTGCCCACGTATTCCTCGAGCCCGCCGGGATTGCCGTACGGCCCGGGGATTCCCCGGTAATCAATGCTCGCGTGCCCGATCTCCCCGGCCGCGAGTTGCGCGCCGCGGTAGAGCCGGCCATCCAGGATCAGCGCCCCGCCGACCCCCGTGCCGAGCGTGATGCACAGAATGTGGCGCCCGTCCTTCGCCGCGCCGTATTTGAACTCGCCGTACGCCATCGCCTTCGCGTCGTTTTCGATGATCGCCGGCAGCCCGATCCGCTCCGCGAGGATCGAGCGCAGCGGCACCTCGCTCCAGCCGGGGACATTCGTGAGCGTGTGGACGATCCCGTTCACGCTATCGACGAAGCCCGGCAGCCCCACGCCGACCGCCGCGACCTCGGGATGCCCGCCGCGGAGCGTCGCGATGACATTCACGATGGCCTCGATCAGGGACTCCGCGCCGTTGTGAAGCTGCGTGTCGATGACCTCGCCGTGCGCGATCAACTCGCCGTCCTGGACAACCGCCGACTTGATGGCCGTCCCGCCGAAATCGATGCCGATGGCTTTGCGCGTGGTCTTCATGGGGTGCGGCGAGACTGGCCGAGCGCCGCGGGCGAGGTCAATTCCCGTGCGGCGGATGCCGTATCATCGGAAAAGTCTGGATTCCAGCGATAGATAACACTACTGCTTTGCCTCCCATGCACGTCCGCCCAGCCATCACGCCGCCGCTCGACCCCGATTTCATCCCCGCCGAACTCTGGAACCGCGCCTATCGCGAGCGCTGCGCGGGCGATCCCGGCTCGCATCCGCTGGCGATCGCGCTGGAGCGCACGGACGGCACGGTATCGCGCTTCGACACCAGCGTGCTGCCGCACGCCGGCGAAAACGTGGCGCTCAATTGCAAATACGTGGAGCGCCTCGTGAAATTCCTGCTCTGGGCGCGCGGCGGCTGGCGCGTGATCATCGGCGGCGATCCGGCGATCGCGGAAATGGTGCGCGCCATCTACTCGGCGGACGGCGCGCGGAGGTTCGACTGGGAATTCATGGGCGCAAAAATCTACGGGCGCGAGATGGTGGTGGAGTCGTGCGCCATCGCGGACGTGCCCTCCGCCCGCGAGACCTCGATCCCGCTCGGGCGGCATCTCGACGGCTGCCGCATCGGCTTTGACCTCGGCGGCTCGGA
>JAYTML010000318.1:0-3269 GCA_043728655.1 Chthoniobacter sp.
CTCATTCCGCCGGAGCGGCTGGATGAGTTTCCGCAGACGCTGAACATGGTGAAGCAGGGCGAAAACCTCGCGAACTACGAGACCATCCGCCTGCGCAAGGATGGGAAAAAGATCAGCGTCTCGCTGACCGACTCGCCGATCCGCGGCGAAGGGGGGCGCATCACCGGCCTGTCTTCCATCGCGCGCGACATCACGGAGCGGAAGCGGCTGGAGGAGGAGCTGCTCCAGGCGCAGAAGATGGACGCCGTGGGCAGGCTGGCTGGCGGCATCGCCCATGATTTCAATAACATCCTCACCGCGATCCTCGGCTACAGCGACCTCATCATCGGACAGATCGACGAGCGGCAGTGGATGTACAAACACCTCGCCGAAATCCGCAAGGCGGCGGATTTCGCCGCGTCGCTCACGCACCAGCTCCTCGCTTTCAGCCGCCACCAGCCGCTGGTCCTCCGCGTCTTCAATCTCAACGACACCGTCCGCAGCATGCAGAAAATGCTCCAGCGCGTGATCGGCGAAAACATCGCGATCCGGACGCAGTTCAAGGCAGAGATCGGGCGGCTGAAGGCTGACCCTGGCCAGCTCGAGCAGGTGCTGCTCAATCTCTGCGTCAATGCGCGGGACGCGATGCCGAAGGGCGGTTCCATCACGATCCAGACCGCGGATGTGACCTACTTTCTCGACGACACCTATTCGGTCAATGAGATGCCGGCGGGCGACTACGTGAAGCTCACGGTCACCGACACGGGGCATGGCATGACGCCGGAGGTGCGGAAGCACATCTTCGAGCCGTTTTTTACGACGAAGGAGAAAGGGCAGGGGACGGGGCTGGGTCTGGCCACCTGCTACGGCATCGTGAAGCAGAGCGGCGGGTACATCACGGTGGACAGCGCGGTTGGCGGTGGGACGAGCTTCGCCATCTACCTGCCGCGGGTCGATGAGAGCGGGGAGAAATCCAGCGGCAAGAAGGAGGTCGGGCAGCTGGTGGGCGGCAATGAAACCGTGCTCTACGTCGAGGATGAGATCACCGTGCGCAGCCTCACGACGCACGTCCTCCTGCGCCTGGGCTACACCGTGCTCGAGGCCGCGGACGGCGTGAGCGCGAGGGACGTCGTCGAGACGCACGGCGGGCGGAAGATCGACCTGCTCTTTTCAGATGTCGTGCTGCCCGATTCCGGCGGGCAGGATCTCGCCGATTGGATCCTCGCGCGGAACGCGGAGACCAGGATCCTTTTTACCTCGGGATACGTGGACGAGAATATTCTCAAGCGTCACGGGCTGGACGGCGACGCCGCCTTCCTGCAAAAGCCTTTCACGCCCGCCGAACTGGCCAAGAAAGTCCGTGAAGTCATCGACGGCCCGCCCGCATGAGCAGAGCTATTTTGTCCGCCTCCCACATTCCATGAAAACCGTTTTCACCGCTTTCGGATTCCTCATTTTCGCCATCCTGATGCTGCCGGCGCTGATCAAGCCGCCTGCGGACGCGCTGGCTGCCGACAAGGCCCGGGTGGAGGCGCTCGCGAATGCGCTCGGTGCCGCCCTGATCGAGTACCACGGGGAGTACGACGAATTCCCCGACGGCGAGCACGGCGAGATCCTGAAAAAGCTGAACGGAAAGAATAAGAAGGAAATCGTGTTTTTCGAGGCCCCGCCTGATGCCCTGAGTGACGACGGCGAGCTTCTCGATCCGTGGGGCACGCCGTTTCGCATCGAGTATGACCAAGCGCAGCAGCGCCCCCGCATCCACTCCGCCGGACCAAACCGGGTTTTCGAGGGCCATTCGGCCATGCACCACATGTTTAGCGATGACTACCGCAACTGGCACTGAGCCCCCGCCTTTCCAGCCGCGCATGCCCGATCCATCCTCCCGCCCCGCCCCAGATTTCCGACCCGTAGAGATCCTGCTCGTGGATGACGATCCCGGCGATGTGCTGCTAGCGTGCGAAGCGTTTGCTGACGGGAAGATGGCGAACCGCCTGCACTTCGCCGAGGACGGGGACAAGGCGCTCGCTTTCCTGCGGCGTGAGGGCGGCTTTGCGAATGCGCCGGCAGTGGACATCATCCTCCTTGACCTGAACATGCCGCGCAAAGGGGGGCGCGAAGTGCTGGCCGAGCTGAAGGCCGATCCGCAGCTCGCCGGAATCCCGGTCGTCATTGTCACCGGCAGCCTTTTCGAGGGAGAGATATTAAAGGCATACAATCTCGACGTGAACTGTTACATCACCAAGCCAATCGATGTCCCCCAGTTTATGAAAGTCGTGCGCGCCATCCCGGATTTTCAAATCGCAATCGTAACGGGCCGGCCAACAGCGGGAGACCATGTCTAGCGAGACTGTCCCCATCCTGCTCGTCGAGGACAATCCCGAGCACGTCGGGCTGATCCGGCAGCTCCTCGCCACACCCGATCTCAGCCACTTTCAGCTTTCCACGGTGGGCACGCTTGCGGAGGCGATCGAGTGGCTGAAGACAGGGAAATGCGAACTCATTCTCCTCGACCTGACACTGCCCGACAGCGACGGGCTGGAGACTTTCATCCACGTCGCCGAGACCGCCCCGGAGACTGCGCTCGTGGTCCTCAGCGGTGTCAATGATGTGGAGCTGGCGATCGAGACCGTGCAGCTCGGGGCACAGGACTATCTGGTCAAAGGTCGAGTGGACAACCACCTGCTCCTGCGCGCCATGCACTATGCGATCGAGCGCAAGCGCGTGCAGACGGAGCTCAGGCGCGGGCGCGACGACCTCGACTACCGCGTGCGCGAGCGCACCGCCGCCCTGATCGAGACCAATGCCAAGCTCCAGCAGGAAATCGCCGAGCGCCGCAAGGCCGAGGAGGCCCTTCTGGAAAGCAACCGCCAGCTCAGCACCGCGCTCGGCCAGCTCCGCGCCACGCAGCAGGAGATCATCCAGCGCGAGCGCATGCACGCTCTCGGGCGGATGGCCAATGGCATCGCGCACGACTTTAACAACGCGCTCGCGCCGATCCTCGGCTTTAGCGAGCTGCTCCTGCTCAAGCCGGAATCGCTCAGCGACGCGAAGAAGGTCCGCAACTACGTCGAGATGATCCACTCGGCGGCCAAGGACAGCGCAAAGGTCGTCAGCCGCCTTAGGGAGTTTTACCGCTACCGAGATGATTCCGAGGTCTTCACGCCCGTGGTCATCAATGACGTCGTGCTCCAGGCCATCTCCCTCACCCAGCCGCGCTGGAAAGGCCAGGCGCTTGCCGCCGGCTCCCACATCGACATCCGCACCGAGATGGGCGACGTGCCGACCGT
>JAYTML010000319.1:0-7815 GCA_043728655.1 Chthoniobacter sp.
GGGCCGACATTGCCGACCTGCGAAAGGAAGGCTCCGGCGAGGCCGGCGAGGCCGCTGCCAAAGCCAAAGGTGAGCATGTTGACGCGCTCGGTTTTCACACCCATGCAGGCGGCCATCTGGCGGTTCTGCATGACGGCGCGGATGAGCAGGCCGAGGGGGGTCTTGGTCAGGGCGAGGTGGGTGCCGAGGATGATGAGGGCGGCAAAGGCGATGACGAAGACGCGGTTCCAGCCGAGGAGGACGTCATTGACTGTCCATGCGCCGCTGAGGAATGCGGGAGAATCGACCTGGACGTTATTCGCGCCGAAGACGAGGCGGAAGGTCTGCTGAAGGACGAGGGAGACGCCCCAGGTGGCGAGGAGGCTCTCCAGCGGGCGGCGGTAGAGAAAGCGGATGACGCTGCGCTCAAGGAGGATGCCGACGACGGCGGCGGCGAGGAAGCTGACGGGGATGGCGACGATGAAGTAGAGGTCGAGCGCAGCGCCCTGCTGGTGCATGCCGGGAAGCTGGAGGCGGATGCCGAAGGGAGAAATGTCGAGCCCATCGCCAAAGAGGCGCTGAACGACATAGGTGGCGTATGCGCCGACGACGATGAGTTCGCCGTGGGCCATATTGATGACGCCCATGAGGCCGAAGGTGATGGCGAGGCCAATGGCTACGACGAGGAGGATGCTGCCGAGGGAAATGCCGCGGAAGGCGGTGCCAAAGGCATCGACGGTGCGGATGTGGCTGGCGATTGCGGCCTGCGCGGCAGTGGCGGCGAGGGCAGTGTCGGGCTTGGTGGAGGGGTCGCGGTGGAGGGCGGTGAGGAAGTCGCGGCTGGGGATGGAGCCCATCTCGCCTAACTGGCGCGCGGCGGCGGTCTGGACGGCGGGATCGGGATCGCGGAGGTGGATGAGGGCGATGGCTTCGCGAAGGGCGCGCGTAGTGGGAGCGTCGAGGCGGCGGGAGAGTTGCGCGCTAAGGAGGGGGAGCTTCTCCGGGTCCTGGCTCATGCCAAAGGTGGAGATGGCACGGAGGCGCGTGGTGCGGTCTGGCGAGGTGAGGTCGAGGAGGTCGAGGACGGTCCTCATGGCGCCGCGGAGCGCAGAGTCGTGCGCGGCGGCGTCGAGGTCGGCGGCGACGAGGCGGATGGGTTTGCCGGCGGGGTCTTTGAGGGGGAGGCCGTCGGCGACGCGCAGCGCGGCCTGGCTGTCGGCGGCATCCTTTTCGCCGGTGAGCAGGACTGGGACGGCAGGTGCGCCGTCGGACTTGTGGACAAAGATGAGGTCCTCTTTCCACGCGATGAAGAGGGTGCGAATAGCCGGGTCGCTCTGGCCGGCGAGGGTCTGGAGGAGGGCGAGCTTCTTTTCATCGTCCTCCTCAATGATGGCTGAGGCGATGGTCTGCCGCGCGGTATCCGCAGCTCGGAGGGTCATTGCGCCGAGGAGGAGGAAAAGGACGGCGGCGAGTCTTACTCTTAATCCTAATCTTAATCCCGGCACTTCGGCGGAGAGATAAAGGTTACGATTAGGATTAAGAGTAAGATTGAGGTGCGGGACTGTGAAGGTCATCTAATGACAGTTTACGCGTGCGCTTTGCGAAAGAAGAGAGGGGCGGGCCGACCAATCCGGCCCACCCCTCCAACCCAAACGAAACTGGGTTTCCGCCCGCGACGGGACGCGGGGCGGATGGCTTCCTACTTGGCCTTAAAGGTCCCCTTGAGGAATGGCTCGCCGAAGACGTCCTTGTATTCCTTAAGGATCTTGAACTGCCCGTCGGCCTTGGTTTCGCCGATGAACACGTTCTTGGTGAGGTGATGGTTCTTCTGTGTGGTGACTGTGCCGCCGGGACCATCGAAGGTGATCCCGCTCTCGAGTGCCTCGATGACTTTGTCCACGTCGAAGGACTTGGCTTTTTCCACCGCAGCCTTCCAGAGATAGACGCCGTCATAGCTGAGGACCATGGGTGAGCAGGTGACGCGATCCTCTTTCTTCACGCCGTCGGCCTTTGTCGTCGCGAGCCAGGCATTCCAGTCGGCGAGGAACTTCTTGTTGGCGGGCGACTTGATGCTCTGGAAGTAGGTCCAGCAGCCGAGCTGTCCGACGAGCTGTTTAGCGGGAAGGCCGCGGAACTCATCCTCGGAGATCGAGAAGCTGACGACGGGGCAGGTGTCAGCGGTGAGGCCGGCATTCGCGTACTCCTTGAAGAAAGGAACATTGGTGTCGCCGTTCAGCGTGCTGATGACGCAGGCTTTTCCGCCGGCGGCGAACTGCTTTATCTCGGCGATGATCTGCTGGTAGTCCTTGTGCCCAAATGGCGTGTACATGCCCGCCGAGATGATCTTGCCGGTGTCGTCCTTCTTGAAGCCGCCGCCGATGTTTTCAAGCGGGACGCCTTTCGAGAGGAGATACTCGAGGAGGACGAGGTTGGTGGTCTGCGGATAGACGTAGTCGCTGCCGAGGAGGTAGAACTTTTTCTTGCCCTGCGCGATGAGGTAGTCCACGGCGGGCGTGGCCTGCTGGCCGACGGCCTCGGCGGTGTAGAAGATGTTCTTGGACAGCTCCTCACCCTCGTACTGGACGGGATAGAAGAGGAGACCGTTGTTTTTCTCGAAGACGGGGAGGACGGACTTGCGGCTGACGGAGGTCCAGCAGCCGAAGGTGACGGCGACTTTGTCCTGCTCGAGGAGTTGCTTGGCTTTCTCGGCGAAGAGCGGCCAGTCGGACGCGCCATCGACGATGACGGGCTCGATCTTTTTGCCCATGACGCCGCCGGCCTTGTTGATCTCGTCGAAGGTGAAGAGAAGGACATCGCGGAGGGAAGTCTCCGAGATAGCCATGGTGCCGCTGAGCGAATGGAGGACGCCGACCTTGACGGTCTCGTCAGCCGCGCGTGCGGTGGAAGTAAGGGCGATCGCGCCGGAAAGGGCAGCGAGGCCGAGTGACTTGAGGATGTTCATGTGTTTGGTGTGGTGGTGGTTGACTGCATCTGATCTCGCGAGGAGAAACACCAAACAGGGGAGCGCACGCGGCGTGAAACTTGGGAGGGAAACGCCGGCGAGCGATAGAACTGACCGGCCCGGAAATGGGCCGATGGAAAGGCGGAAAAGAACTGCTGACTTTCGGAGGCCGAACCGGGCCTCCGCGGACTCCGCCGGGCATCAGAGTGCCCGGCGGAGCCGCAAGAGAAACCTGACTAACTTACCTTAGAACGCGAGACCGACGCCGCCTTGGAAGACGTGGCGGTTGTGGCGGTCGTTCGCGGTCGCCTGGGCGACGGTGTCGCCGAGGTGGTACCAGGTGTAGCCGCCCGAGAACGTCCACGCACCGTAGCAGGACGGAACGAAGGCGAGCGGGATGGAGAGCTGGGCGCCCGTGGAGACGTAGCCGAAGTTCTTGCCAGCATAGAATTTGTCGTCGCCGTATCCGACATTGATCGGGACGGTGAGCGTGACCGGGTAGATGCCGCCCTTGCCGAACGTGTAGCCGGGAGCGACGCCCGCTTCGAAGTACCAGCCGTTGCCCTCAAGACCGGCGAATCCGGTCGAATTGAGTTCGCGGAGGACGGCGATGTGCGGGTGCATCGCCCACGCTCCGAGGAGATCGGAGTCGTCATAGGCGAGGTTCAGGTTGATGCTGCGCGCGGTGTCGAAGACGCCGGCGGGGCTGTCGAACTCGAAGTAGCTCAGCGTGGCGGTGTAGTTCTTCGCCATCGTCACGGCGAAGCCGGCGGTGTAGTCGAATTCATACCAGTTGCGCACGGTGTCGGTGCTGCCGTCGGGCTGCACGTGGGAGTGGATGGAGCTCCAGAGGCCGAGGTTGAAGGAGACCTTGTTAACGAAGCCGTTGCCCTCGTAGAGCCTGAAATAGAGGTCGAGGTAGGGCTGGGCGATGACTCCCTGGTCTTCGAGCACCAGTCCGCGGGAGATATACTCCGACACGAAGACGACGCCGAGGTCGCCGGTGATGCAGGATTCCTTGATGGTTTCCTTGATTTCCTTCGGGGCCTTCATGTCTTTCCCCGTGCCAGCGATGCTGGTCGAGGCGAAGCCGAGGGTTCCCAAGGCGAGAGCGCTGTAAGCGGCAATGCGGTGGTTAATCATGAGTGGTCTTTCTTGTTGGTTTGCTTGGTTGGTTAGGTGCCGATTTTGTTCGGCGGCGGCTGTTTAGCAATCGGTCTGCCATGAGGCAATAGTTTTTGTGATGAATTTGCGCGGCACCTAACTCCCTCTGTAAATCCCTGTTCTATCGCGAGGATGCCTCGCAAGGGACTCCCTGAAGCGCGTGACGCCGCGCAAGCGGGCCGGGCAAATGGCGACAGCGAGCGCAGCGGATTGGCGATATTTCGCCAGCCTTTAAACGACTTCCACCGGACACTTGGGCAGCGCTTTCAAAAAGGCGGAGCCATAGCCTTTCGTCAAAACGCGGGGGTCGAGGATCACCACGATCCCACTGTCCTGCGTCGTGCGGATGAGCCGGCCGACGCCTTGCCGCAGTTTCAGCACCGCCTCTGGCAGCGAATACTCGGCAAAGGGATCGCCACCCTGCGCCTCGATCAGTTCCAGCCGCGCCTCGATGAGCGGATGATCCGGCACCGCGAACGGCAGCCGCGTGATGATGACGTTCGAGAGCGCCTCGCCCGGCACATCCACCCCGCTCCAAAAGCTCTCGGTCCCGAAGAGGACATGCCGGTCGTTTTTCTTGAACTCCGAGAGCAGCCGGTGCCGGGGCACACCCTCGCCCTGCACGAGCAGCTTGTAGTCGAGGTCGTCCAGCCGCTCGCGCATCGCCGAGGCCAGAGCGCTCATCGTCCTGTAGCTGGTGAAAAGGACAAACGCCCTCCCCTTTGTCTTCTCCACAAAATGCTCGATCCGCTCCGCCAGCGCGGCCTCGTAGCCGGCGTCGCGCGGGTCGGGCATCTTGCGGGTGATGTAGAGCCGCATCTGCCGCTCGTAGTCGAATGGGCTCCCTATCTGCCGCGCCTCCACCTCCTCCGCGCCCACGCGCGTGCGGAAGTAATCCAGCGCCGCGCTGCCGACCGATAGCGTCGCGCTCGTCATGATGCAGCAGTGATCCTCGCGGAAGAGCAGCGCCCGCAGATGCGCCGCCACATCCACCGGCGCGGCGTGCAGCGCGTGGAATTGCCCGGTCTTCCCCGTGCGCTCCACCCAGTACACATGGTCCTCCGCATCCTGTTTTAGGAAAGTCGCGATGCCCCCGCGCGCATCGCGCAGCCGGCGGCCGAGATCCTGCAACTCCGCCTTGGCGATTTCGTCCTCCATCCCCTTGAGCGTCTGCACCACGAGCGTCTGCACTTTCGCCAGCTCCGCGCTCAGCGAGTCCTCCACGAAATCCGGCTGCCGTACGCGGAACTCCCGCCCCTTTTTGAAGTCCGCCCGCGTTCCCACCTTGTCGAAAAACGTGTCCACCTTGAGCAGCATTTCCGCCGTCGCCTTCACCCCATCCACATTCCGATGCACCTGAAACAGCCCCTTCTTCGTCTCCGGGTTGTAGAGCCGCCGCAGCGCGTAGCGCAGTCCATATTGCGAAACGCCGAGCCCGATCATTTTCCCCGCCACGCCCTCGACCGTGTGTGCCTCGTCGAAGATCACAAAGTCATTGGCAAACAGGTAGCCGCTCCCCTCCTCCTGCTCCGCGAGCCCGCCCAGACTCATGAAAAAGAGCGTGTGATTCATCACCACCACATCAGCCGTCAGCAAGCGCTTGCGCGCCGCCTGGTAAAAGCACCGCGGATTCGTCCCGCAGCCCTTCGCCGTGCAGATGTGCTGCTCGCTGCAAACCAAACTCCACACATGCGAGTCCGGCTCTACCGAGAAATCCGAGAGCGTCCCGTCCTTGGTCGTCTGCGCCCATTCCCAGATGCGATCCAGTTCCGCCTGCTCAGGCGAGGTGAAAAGTTCCCCCGCATTCGCCCGCGCCCGTTCCAGCCGCAGCGGGCAGAGGAAATTGCCCCGCCCTTTCCACAGCATCGCCTCAAACTCCACCGGCAGCACCTTCTGCAGGATCGGGATGTCCTTATACACGAGCTGCTCCTGCAGATTGATCGTGTAGGTGGAAATCACCGCCTTCTTCTTTTGCTCCAGCGCCCACAGCACCGCCGGCACCAGATACGCCAGCGACTTTCCCACGCCCGTCCCCGCCTCGACCACCAGATGCCGCTCCCCGCTCAGCGCCAGCGCCACCGCCACGGCCATCTCCTGCTGCTCCGGCCGGTATTCGAAATTCTTTGCCTGCGCGAGCAGCCCCGTCTCGGAGAAAATCTCCCGCACCTTGTCGGCGAACGAACTGCCAGGCGTCTCGGATAGCGAAATCATGAACCGCGCATCATCCGCACGCACAACGCCCGCCGCAAGCCCGCCGCGCTTTCGCTTGGCAAAACCGCGCCCCCGTCTTTCAATCCGCACCCCCGAATGAAGCTCCTCGACCGCTACGTCCTCCGCAATTTCCTCGAGCCATTCTTCATCTGCCTCGCCGGCTTCATCGCCATCTGGCTGATCATCGACTTCAGCGACAACAACAACGACTTCATCCAAGCCCACGCCTCCTTCAAGCAGATCGCCCAGTTTTACCTCACCCAGCTCCCTGCCACCGTCCTCCTCTCCCTCCCCATCGGCCTCCTCCTCGCGCTGCTTTTCTCCCTCAGCAGCATGTCTCGGCGCAATGAGATCATCTCCATGCTCACCGCCGGGCGCAGCGTCACCCGCGTCCTCCTCCCCCTGTTTTTTGTCGGCCTCATCATGAGCGGCCTCTGCCTCTGGCTGAACTGGGAAATGGCGCCCCACGCCGAAAACATCCGCAAGACCGCCTTCAAGCAGATGAAGCGCGGCCGCAAGTCCGGCGAGCCCGAAGCCGTCTTCGGCCACGTCTTTCGCAACCGCCAGGACAACCGCACCTGGTACGTCCGCAAACTCCGCCCAGGCTCCGACCAGCTCAGCGTCGTCCACATCACCCAGCAGGAACCCGACGGCACCATCACCCGCAAATACTACGCCGACACCGCCGTCCACGACGCCCGCGCCAGGACGTGGACCCTCGACCGCGGCATGATCGTCGATTTCGACAAATCCGGCGACATCGCCACCACCGACTATTTCCTCCAGGGCAGGCGCGTCATCCCCGACTGGAGCGAGACCCCCTGGCGCATCGCCAGCTCCCAGCTCGACGCCAGCGGCCTCTCCATCCCCGAGTTGCACAGCTACCTGGAGTTCAACTCCGACTTCCCCGACGCCCAGCTCGCCCCCTACCGCACCAATCTCGCCGACCGCTTCGCCTGGCCGCTCACCTGTCTCGTCGTCGTCCTCATCGCCGCCCCGCTCGGCATCGTATTCAACCGGCGCGGCGTCCTAGGCGGCGTCGCCACCGCCCTCACCCTCTTTGTCATCCTCCTGCTCTCCCGCTACCTCTTCCTCGCCTTCGGCAAAGGCGACCGCCTCCCGCCGACCCTCGCCGGCTGGATGCCAATCATCGCCGGCACCCTCATCGGTCTGATCCTCCTCTGGTTCCGCTCCACCAGCCGCGACCTGCCCCGGCTCACGCTTTGGAAAAAGTGAACGCACTCCGCCTCGCACCGAACATCCAACTTCCGACATCAAACATCCCATGACCCCCGAATGGTCCATCCAATCCCGCGCCCACCAATGCGCCGCCACCGGCGCCGCCTTCCAGGACGGCGAGCACTTTTACACCCTCCTCTTTCACGACAAGGACGGCTACCGCCGCGAGGACCTGAGCGAAGCCGCCTACGAGGCCCGCAACGAAAACATCCAGCCCTTCTCCCTCTGGCGCTCGAAGTTTGAGACCCCGCCCCCCGCGC
>JAYTML010000320.1:0-2843 GCA_043728655.1 Chthoniobacter sp.
TTGCCAATGCCTTCGTAGGGACTGCGCCGGATGTCTTTGATGAGCTGGTTGACGCGGCGCAGCATCGCGCGGTCGATGCCCAGCCAGTGGAGATAGTCCTCCCAGGCTTCATCGGAAAAGGTGAGCTTGCGCTTCACGCGTCCAAGTCCACGGCATGCCGGACTCCTTTGCCGGCGTCCAACTGGGCGATGGCGCTCATGATGCGTTTGGCGTTCTTGGGGCTTTTGAGCAGGTAGGCGGTTTCCTCCAGCGCCTCGTAGTCCTCCAGCGACATCATCACGACCGCCTGATCGCGGTTGCGCGTGATGATGATGGGCGCGTGATCCTCGCAAACCTTGTCCATGGTCGAAGCCAGATTCTCCCGTGCGGCGGTGTAGGTAATGGCGGTCATGAGCTGGACGGTATGCTGTCCATGTTGGTGGTCAAGGAAGCTTGGCCATGAGGAAATGGAAAACTACCATCCAAATAGAATCTCTCTGATGAATACAGTCACTCCTCTCCATGCTCCGCGCTTTTTGCCCGCCACAATTGCTGCAAATCCGGTAAGAATGACGAAAAGGATTGCTGCGACGACCGGCAGGTAGAAAACAAGCAGCGCGACCGCACTGATGGACGCGAGTATGGCAATCCACGCTCCGCAGCGAGTGACGGGGGTGTGATTCATGGAGGCGCCGAGTGGGCCAACTCCGCATAGTCACCCGCTAATCCCCGTAGCCCTGCGGATTCGCGACGTGCCACGCCCACGCGCTGGCGATGATTTTTTCGATCGACTGAAACTGCGGAGTCCAGCCGAGTTCGCGGTGGATCTTGTCGCTCGCGGCGATCAGCAGGGCGGGGTCGCCGGGACGGCGGGGCTTTTCGATGACGGCGATTTTTTTGCCGGTGACGCGTTCGCAGGTGGCGATGATTTCGCGGACGCTGGTGCCGCCGCCGGTGCCGAGGTTGTAGAAGGCGCTCTTTTCCGCGCCGAGCGCGAGCATGTGGGCTTGGGCGAGGTCGAGGATGTGGATGTAGTCGCGGATGCAGGTGCCGTCGGGCGTCTCGTAGTCGGTGCCGAAGATCTGGACGTTTTCCTTTTGGCCGAGCGCGACCTTCAGCACGTTCGGGATGAGGTGGGTCTCGATGCGGTGGTCCTCGCCAAAGCGGGGGCTGGCGCCGGCGGCGTTGAAGTAGCGGAGGGCGACGAATCGCAGGCCGTGGATCTCATCGTACCAGCGGAGGATTTTTTCGAAGATGAGCTTGGACTCGCCGTAGGGGTTGATGGGGCGCTGGGGGAGCGTCTCGTCGATGGGGGTGCGGTCGGGCGGGCCGAAGGTGGCGCAGGTGGAGGAGAAGACGAATTTTTTCACGCCGCAGGCGATCATGGCGTCGAGGAGATGGATGCCGCCCGTGACGTTGTTGCGGAAATACTTCGACGGATTTTCCATGGACTCGCCGACGAGGGCATTGGCGGCGAAGTGCATGACGGCGTCGGGCCGGGTGGCCTGCATGGCGTCGGAGATGTCGGCGTCCTTTTGGAGGTCGCCGACGATGAGTTTTGCACGCGGGTCGATGGCGCGGCGGTGGCCTTCGGTGAGATTGTCGAAGACGGTGACGGTGTGGCCGGCGTCGAGGAGTTGCTCGACGCAGATGCTGCCGATGTAGCCGGCTCCGCCGGTGACGAGGATGTGCATGTGGGATTTCAGATGTTGGATTTCAGCAGCCACCTTGGCGGAAGAGCCGCGCGGCAATCCAATCTGAAATCTGAAATCTGAAATCTGCGACCTGAGCCTGCGCTGCTTAGTCCACCGGGAGGCGGCGGAAGGCGTCCGGGTAGCCGCGGGCCTGCTGGCTGAGTGAGGCGACCATGGCGCGGCACTGGGGATGGCGGCGGCGCTCGGCGAGGACCTCGAGGCTCTTGCGCGGGCTGCCCCATTCGAGGATTTCGATTTCCACATGCCGCATGCCCCATTGGTTCATCAGGCCGCGGCTAGGGCAGAAGAGGTCGATGGTGCGCCTGCCGACGAGGGCGGTGCCGTAGTCTTCGATGACGTATTTCCGGCCGGTGCAGATCATGCGAAAGCGGGTGCCGACGGGGAGCCAGGACCAGTCGCTGGCGGCGCTGCTGTTGGTCATGTTGTATCGGAGACGGCCTCCGATGCCATTGGCCCAGCCGCCGGGCTCGGTCTGGGTGTAGGCGGTGGTGCGGACCATGAGGCGCTGGCCGGCTTTGAGGGGGCGCGCAGCGGTGACGTTGGTGGACGGTGCGGCTCTGGAGGTTCTCGCGGAGGGCTGCGAGGTGGCGCAGCCGACGAGGAGGAGGGCGAGGAAAGGGACGAGGATTCGGTGCATGGCGAAGGGGTTGGGGGGGCGGACGCGGGACTTCTAGCGGCTATCCCGGCTGCGGCAACGGGTTTTTCCCGGGAAGAAGGCTGCGCTGGCTGGGAGGGCGCTCAGTCGGCGGGATCGGCGACCGGGGCGCGGCGGCGGTTGGCGAGGAGGTTGCAGAGGCCGCGCTTTTTTGCGCCGGCGACGAAGTCCCAGAAGTACTGCGCGGCTTCGCCCCAGGGGCGCTCGCGGGCGGCGGCGAGCGCCTGGCTGGTATTGAGGCCGCTGCGGTAGAGGAGGGTGAAGGCGGCTTTGATCTCGGCGCGCTGGTCGCTGGTGAAGCCGGCGCGGCGGAGGCCGATGGTGTTTAGGCCGGCGATGCCATTGAGGTCGGAGCCGGTGGTAAAGGGGGGCACGTCTTTGCTGAATGATGAGCCGCCCTGGCAGATGGCGAGCCGCCCGACGCGGACGAACTGGTGAAATCCGCTGCCGCCGCCGATGAAGACCCGGTCGCCAATGGCGACGTGGCCGGCGAG
>JAYTML010000321.1:0-4069 GCA_043728655.1 Chthoniobacter sp.
AAATGCCCCGCGCCCTTCGATGAGTTCGGCCTGCTGTGCAAGCAGTGCGGGCTTTGCACGATCCAGGATTTGCAGGCCGAGGCCGAGCGGCTCGGATACGCGGTGCTCGTGGCGGAAGGCAGCGCCATCGTCATGTCGCTGATCCAGACGGGGAAGATCGAGGCCATCGTCGGCGTCTCGTGCATCAGCGTCTTGGAGCGCGCCTTTCCGTACATGGAGGCTGCGGCGATTCCCGGTGTGGCGGTGCCGCTGCTGCAGGACGACTGCATCGACACGAATGTGGATATCGACTGGGTCTGGGACTACATCCACCTCACCAGCGACGACCAGACGCGCCGCCTCGACCTCGGCCAGCTCCGCGATGAAATCGACTTCTGGTTCACCCCGCTGAGCCTCGACACGATCATGGGTGCGCCGCAGGGCGCGACGGAGAAAATCGGGCGCCAGTGGCTGGCGCGCGCGGGCAAACGGTGGCGTCCGTTCCTGACAGTGGCTTGTTTTCAAGCACTCCGATCCACGCCGGGCGCGGCGCTGCCGGACGATTTGCGCAAGGTCGCCGTCGCCATCGAATGCTTTCACAAGGCCTCGCTCATCCACGACGACATCGAGGACGGCGACGCCCAGCGCTACGGCGAGAAGACGCTGCACGAGGAGCACGGCGTGGCCGTCGCGCTCAATGTCGGCGACCTGCTCATCGGCGAAGGCTACCGCCTCCTCGCGACCTGCCGCGCCAGCGCCGAGCAGAAGGCCGAGATGCTGCGCATCGCCGCCGAAGGCCAGCGCGAACTCTGCCGCGGCCAGGGCGCGGAACTCGTCTGGGCGCGCCATCCGCAGCCGCTCACCTCGCACGAAGTGGTCGATATTTTCCGCAAGAAAACCGCGCCCGCCTTTTCCGTGGCACTCCAGCTCGGGGCGATCTATGCCGGACAGTTTGAGGAAAACGAGGAAGTCCTCGCCTCGTACAGCGAGGCGCTCGGCATCGCCTACCAGATCCGCGACGACCTCAGCGACCTCGGCGCGAGTGGCGAGACCAATGACATCGCCGGCCTCCGCCCCAGCCTGCTGCTCGCCGTGGCCTACGAGCGCGCCACGCTCGAAGCCGCCGGAGCCGACAAGGCGCTCGCGGAAACACGCGCTGCGCAGAAGCTCGCGCTCGAAGCGAATTGGCGCCGCCTTTCCACCGCCGCACCCGCCGAGACCGAGGCGCTCTACCTCGCGCTGCACGCAGACGAGCGCTGCCGCACGCTGCTCGAAAGCTACAAGGAGGAAGCCATCCGCAGCCTCCGCGACGTGGAGAACGCCAATCTCAAGGGCCTGCTCCGCCGCGTCCTCGGCAAGATTTTCAACGACACCGAGATCAAGGGCTGGTGCAAGGAATTCGAGGAAAAGAACCTCGCGGGGCAGACTGCGGAAGTGTGACGGCCTGATGCTGGCGCCCGCCGGCGGGCGCATGGAAGTTTTAGTGGCGGAGGCGGTCCAAGAGGACGAATTTTAAGGCATGAAAAGGCTCGCTCCATTGCTGGGGATCGCGCTTTCGGTGGTGATCGCCGGGGCGGCTGCGGCGCGCGACCTGAAGACGACGACCGGGGAGGTGTTTCACAATTTCGCGGTGACGAAGAAGGAGCCGGCCGGTCTGCGGATCCAGCACGACGCCGGAGTGGCGTTCGTGGATTTCATCCTCCTGTCGGAGGCGGACAAAATGGAGTTCGGCTTCGACGCTGCGGCGTACGCCGCATGGCAGGTGGAGCTGCTCGCCGCGGAGAAGCTCCGCCAGCAGGCGATCGCCGCGCATCGGGCCGCCGCCGCCGCGTGGAAAGCGGCGGAACTCGCGAACAGGGAGCGGAGCGACACAGGGGGCGATTTCACGCTCCGCGAGGAGAGCCAGAGGCGGATCCCGGCCTTTGCGCCGATGCGGCAGGGCGTGGAGGTGACCGTCGATACGCCTGGGTTTTCCTACCGGACCTATCGCAACGACGGCACGCTCTATTTTGACGGCACGCAGCCCGGCGTGACCGACAGGATCCGCGGCTACTACCGCGGCGACGGCAGCTACTACGGCCCGGTGATCATCAGGCGGCGGTAGGCCTGCGGAGGGAGCACGCGCGGGCTTCGCGAGGCGGATTCCTAAAGCGCGCGGCATCGACAAACGGGGGCGGTCCACTAAGTTCGTCGCGCACGACGTTTCTTCCGCGCCGTGCTTCGGAAATTCATGAGCTTTTTGCCCCACCGACTGACAAAAAAACTGCGCGCGCGGGTGCGGGCGCTGCCGTTTGCACGCCGGCTGGGACGACTCGCGGATACCGTGAGCCGACGGGTGACTGGGAAGCAGCGGACTGTGACGGAGAGCCCGAATCTGCTGCCCGTGCTGATCCAGGTGCTGGCGGCGTTTTCCAAGGCGGACGGGCAGGTGCTGGAGGAGGAGATCGATTCTTCGCTCGGCTTCCTGCGCTATGACTATCCCGAGGCGGTGTACTCGGAGCTGCGCAAACTTTTCCGCCAGGCGCTGAATGAGAACCAGGACCTCGGGGCGATGGCGCAGAAACTCGCGGCGGAGCTGAATCTGGAGCGGAAGGTGATGCTCGGCGTGCAGCTCTACGACCTGATCTCGAAGGCGGGCATGGAGCAGCAGCAGGTGGTGAGTTTCTACTCCTTCATGACGCAGCTTGGGATGGCGGCGCAGGCGATCGACATCGTGTACCAGCTCAATGCGGCCGAGGAGAGCGACAAGACCGTGTATCAGCACGGGCAGTCGCCGCTGGAGTCGCTGGCCTTTGGCGCGAATGGCTCGGCGGACGTGAAGCTGAAAGGGCTGGCGGGGACCGAGCGGCTGGTCGCCTTCCGGTATCACGACCTCATCCTGCTGAAGAACCAAAGCTCGAAGGGGATCGTGGTGCGCGGGCGGCCGCTGGTGCCGGGCGCGTTCTGCCGCGTCTATACCGGGCAGCGGATCGTGCTTGGTGAACAGGTGCTGACGTACGAGGACCTGGCGTACTATTTCAATGCGAAGAAAAACGTCTCACTGACCCACGTTTTCCTGACCATCGGCAGCGACGACGAGGTGCATCTCGAAAAGGAGAAGACCCGGGAATCCTGTCTGGAAGTGCGTTTCGGGCTGAAGGTGCAGGTGCGCGCGCTCAAGAGCGTGGACGCCGTGCTCAATGGAATCGCCCTGCGCGCTGGCACGGCGATCGACGCGACGCTGGATGACAGGATCGTCTTTCACAACGACTCCGAGCTGCCGCTCAACGAACTCCGCCGGCGCGCGCGGGCGCTCGGCGGGCGCTTTCAGCTCAAGGCGTACAAGACCGGCTACCTCGTCTCGAACAACCCCTCGCTGCTCGACAATGACGACATCCTGCTCTCGCCCGGCACGAGTGGGGAGGTGCTGCTGAAAATCCTGTGCGACTACGAAAACCGCGTCGGCAAACTCGAGGTGCTGCAGGCCGACCGGCCGATCATGGTCGGCGATTTTCCGGTGAAAGGGAGTGCGGTGCTGCACGACGGCGACACGATCCGCATCGACACCGGGCAGGTGCTACGGTGCGACTTTGCGAACCGCATCATCGAGGAGGAGCGGAACATCATCTCCTCGCTCGAAGTGCGCGATGTCTCGCACAAGTTCCGCCGCGCGCAGGTGGCGATGGACAGCATCTCCTTCACGGTGGGCCGCGGCGAGATGGTCTGCGTGATGGGCGCTAGCGGCTCTGGAAAATCGACGATGCTGCGGTGCATTGCCGGCCAGCTCCAGCCCACGCAGGGCGACATCCTGCTCAACGGCCAGTCGCTCTACGGAAACGTGGACGCCCTCAAGCACTTCATCAGCTACATCCCGCAGGACGACGCCTTTGACGACCACCTGACGATCGAGGAAAACATGAGCTTCGCGGCGGCCATCCGCTCGCCGCACCTCTCGCGGCGCGACCGGGCGAGGCGCATCGAGGGAAAGCTGACCGAGCTGGGACTGAGCGAGCGGCGGGGAAACATCGTGGGCACGGCGATCAAAAAGACGCTCTCCGGCGGCGAGCGGAAGCGGCTGAACATCGGCCTGGACATGATCTCCAGCGCGGAC
>JAYTML010000322.1:0-3351 GCA_043728655.1 Chthoniobacter sp.
TTTCTGCTGGTTGCCGCCGCTGAGGGAGCCGCCGGGGGCGTCGGGACCGGCGGTCTTGATGGCAAGGTCGCGGATGAAATCGAGCGCGAGCTTGCCCTCTGCGCCGAAGCGCAGCCACGCACCGGGGAAGATCGCGTCGTGAATCGCCATCGTGATGTTCGACGCGACCGGCATTTCGAGGATGACGCCGTGGCGGCGGCGGTCCTCGGGCACGTAGGCGATGCCGTGGGCGACGGCGGATTGCGGCGAGGAGATGCGGACGGGCAAACCGCGGAGGCTGATTTCACCGGCATCGGCGGGCGTGAGGCCGAAGATGACGCGCGCCAGTTCGGTGCGCCCGGCCCCGACGAGTCCGGCGAGGCCGACGATCTCGCCGGCGCGGACATCGAGGGTGATGTCGCGCACTCCGCTGGCGCGACAGCCGAGGTTTTTCAGCGAGATAACGACCTCGCCGGGTGCGCTCTCGGCGGGCGGGTAGATGGCGGAGACTTCGCGGCCGACCATCATTTGGATGAGCGAGGATTCGTTGATGTCGTCCACGCGGTTGGTGCCGACGCTTTCGCCGTCGCGGAGGACGGTGACGCGGTCGGCGAGGGCGAAGATTTCCTCCAAGCGGTGCGAGATGTAGATGACGCCCGTACCGGCGGCGCGCAGTTCGCGGACGACGGCGAAGAGGAGGTGCTGCTCCTTCTGCGTGAGCGATGCGGTGGGCTCGTCCATGATCACGATGCGCGCGCCGGCGCCGAGTGCACAGGCAATTTCCACAAGCTGCTGCTCGGGCATGGAAAGCGTGCGCACCTCGGCGGCGGGGTCGATCTCCGCGCCAATGCGGTGCAAAAGCTCGCGCGCCCGCGCGTGGCGCTGCGGCCAGCGGACGCGGTGCGCGGGGGAGGTTTTCTCCAGCCGGAGCGCGATGTTTTCCGCGACGCTGAGATCGGGGAAGAGCGCGGGCTGCTGATAGATGCAGGCAATGCCGAGCGCGCGCGCTTTTGCCGGAGTGAGATGCGCGACTGGCTCGCCGCCGATTTCGAGCTGGCCGCCGTCGGGTTGGTGCGCGCCGGTGATGACCTTGATGAGCGTGGATTTGCCCGCGCCGTTTTCGCCGAGCAGCGCGTGGACTTCGCCCTGCTCCAGCGCGAACGATACGCCCTTCAGCGCGCGGACGGCGCCGAAGGATTTCGTGACACGGGTGAGCTGGAGGAGCGCGGCCATCGGGAATTGCGCCGCGGATTTAGCGCGGACGCGAGTCGGATGGGAAGCGCCGAAGCCGCGCTATCCGACTTTCTGCTCGGAGCGTTTGCGACCGTTGGCGTCGAGGATTTTTTTGCGCAGGCGAAGGCTCTTGGGCGTGACCTCGACGTATTCGTCGGGCGCGATGTATTCGAGTGAACGCTCCAGCGTCATGACGAGCGGCGGGGAGAGGCTGACGCCTTTGCCGTCGCCGGTGCTGCGCATGTTGGAGAGCTTCTTGGCGCGGCAGGGGTTGACGGGCATGTCGTCGTTGCGGGCGTTTTCGCCGATGATCATGCCTTCATAAACCTCCGTCGCCGGTCCGATGAAGAGGCGGCCGCGCTCTTGAATGGTCTCCAGCGAGTAGGCCGTGCTGAGGCCTTGGTCCATGGCGACGAGGACGCCGTTGTTGCGCGTGGGGATGCTGCCCTTGTGCTCGCCGTATTCCTTGAAGATGTGGGACATGATGCCGTGACCCTTGGTGGCGTTCACGAGATCAGTCTCGAAGCCGATGAGGCCGCGCGTGGGGACGACGGCCTGGACGGTGACGCTGTGGGGATTGTGCTCCATGTGCGTGATGTCGGCTTTGCGGCCGGCGAGGGATTGGAGGACGTCGCCGAGGTTTTCATTCGGGACATCGACGTAAAGCGTCTCCATCGGTTCGAGGAGGGTGCCGTCCGCGTCGCGCTGGAAGATGACCTCGGGCCGGGAAACGAGGATTTCAAAGCCTTCGCGGCGCATCTGCTCGACGATGATGGCGATCTGCATTTCGCCGCGGGCCTGGATTTCGAAGTGACCGGCGATGTCGGTGTCGGCGAAAAGGATGGAGACGTTCGTGCGGGTCTCGCGGACGAGGCGCTCGCGGACCTGGCGGGCGGTGAGGAGTTTGCCTTCACGTCCGGCGAGCGGGCCGTCGTTGATGCAGATCTTCATCGTGATCGTGGGCGGATCGATGTCCACGAAGGGAATCGGCAGGCGCTCCTCGGTGTCGGTGATGGTCTCGCCGATGAAGGCGTCTTCGAAGCCGCAGAGGCCGATGATGTCGCCCTCGCTGGCGTTCTTGAGTTCCACTTTGGCGAGGCCGACGTGGCCGAAAAGCGCGGTCACATTGGCGCGCTCGCGTTTCCCGTCCTTCGAGATGTGGACGACGTTGTCGCCGACTTTCACGCGCCCGGAGATGATGCGGCCGTAGGCGATTCGCCCCAGGTAGTCGGAGTAGTCGAGGTTCGAGACGAGCATCTGGAAATACTGCAGGTCGCTCTTCGCAGGGGCCGGGATGTGTTTGATGATGGCCTCAAAGAGCGGCTCCATCGTGGTGCTCGCCTCGTGGATTTCCTTCATCGCGTAGCCGTCGCGGGCGGAGGCGTAGATGACCGGGAAATCTAGCTGGAGATCGGTGGCGTTCAGTTCCATGAAAAGCTCGAAAACCATGTCGAGCACCTTGTGCGGGCGGGCGTTTTCGCGGTCGATCTTGTTGATGACGACGATGGGCTTTGCGCCGTTTTCGAACGCCTTTTTCAAGACGAACTTCGTCTGCGCCTGCGGGCCGTCATAGGCGTCCACCACCAGGAGCACGCCGTCGATCATCTTCATGATCCGCTCGACCTCGCCGCCGAAATCCGCATGGCCGGGGGTATCCACGATATTGACGTGGTACTCGTGCCATTTGAAGGCGGCGTTCTTCGCCTTGATGGTGATGCCCTTTTCCCGCTCCAGATCCATGGAGTCCATGATCCGGATCTCGCTGGCCTTGGCTTCATTGGCTCGGAAAGTGCCGGCCTGCTTGAGAAGCTGGTCAACGAGGGTGGTCTTGCCATGATCGACGTGCGCGATGATGGCGATGTTGCGGATGTGTTCCATGTCTATGTCCTGGTAGTTGTCGGTGTGCAAAAGGGCGCGGAATATGGGTGCGGTGCGGGGGTGCGTCAACGGATTTGCCAGAGACAGTTTCAGCGGGGTCAAAAGGGAAAGCGTTTGACCGCACGGTGCGCACCGCGTACCCACTGCGCTCCACTTTTCAAACCACCTCTATTTTATGGGACAGCAAACGAACAAGATTCAGAAACGCCGCCGCCGCCTCGACTACATCGAGCGCAAGAAGGTGAAGGCCAAAGCCGCCGT
>JAYTML010000323.1:0-4106 GCA_043728655.1 Chthoniobacter sp.
AAGGACACCGTGGGGCTGAAGCCGGAGGAGATCGCCGACGGGAAGAAAACCGATTTCACGCGGGTCGCGGGCAGCCAGGACCTGACGACGCGGGACGTGGACAGCATCGCCAATGACATGGCGGCCTTCATCAAGCGCGTGCCGAACGAGAAGTATGAGGCGGTGCAGAAGGACATGCAGGAGAAGAAAGTCGTCGTCGAACTGAACGAGCTGGCGGGTTTCGTCCGCGCGAATCTCGGGCTGAAATCCGTGGGCCGCGCGAAGCTGTGGGGCGCGCAGCTCGACGAATGGGCGACGCAGCTCCAGAGCGAGTGCAAGAGCCAGGGCGGCGGCGAGGGCGAGATGGACCCGGAGCTCATGGAGCTGATCGTGGCGATGGTCCGGGCGGCGCAGACGCAGGACGGCATCCGCGAGCAGACCGAGCTGCTGGAGGGCCGAAAGGACGGGAACCCGGAGCACGCCGAGGACGCGAAGAAGCTGGCGAACCAGGAGCGCGACCTGAGTGATGTGGTGGGCGTGCTGCGGGAGAAGACGAAATTCGACGAGGTGAAACCGCTGCTGGAGAAGGTGGAGTTTCTGATGGATGAAACCGCGGGCGAGCTGCGCACGCCGAAGACCGACGAGGAAGTGGTGAGCACCCAGGCGGCGATCATCGAGCTGCTGGTGCCGCCGGACAAGAAGGGCGGCAAGTCGGAGTCGCAGTCGCCGATGCAGAAGATGATGCAGAAGATGATGGCGCAGGCGACCAAGGCGAAGAAGGCCGGCGGCAACAACCAGAAGTCGTCGAGCGCCTTTGCCGGTGCGGAGACGAGCGGCGCGGCGGTGCAGGGGAAGAGCGCTGGGCGGCAGGTGGAGAAGGCGGGCGGCGCGACGAATGCGGGCGAATGGCCGGAGGAATTCCGCGACCAGTTGCAGTCTTATTTCCAGCAGATCGAGGTCGGGGCCGGGGGGAAATGACAGATGTCGGATGACGAATGACGAAGGAAGCCAGAAGCCGGAAACGCACTGTCATCGGTCGCGGGTCGGGACCTGGCGCGCCTGACACCCGTCCTTCGTCGTTCGGCCTTCGTCATTTCTCCCGCCTCGTCTGCGCGCTGCTGCTGACGTCCAGGCTCCCGGCCCAAGTCGGGCTGCCGCCGGGGGCGGATCTTTTCGGCGACGAGATCGTGCAAAAGCTCGACCATGTGAATGGCGTGATGCGGATGAACGGCGGCGACGAGGAGCACGGGAAGCCGGTGGCCAAAGTGACCGGGCTGGATCACGCACTCGCTTTCCATGACGGGCGGCAGCTCCGAGGCACGCTCGTGGAGCTGACGCGAGAAGAGATCGTGTGGCGTCGCCCGGACGTGAACGAGCCGCTGCGGTTTGCGCGCAGCGAGGTGCGGCGCATCGTGCTGGGTGAGGCGGCGGAGGACAGCGATTCCGGGAGCCGGCTGGGCAACAGGGCCGACATCGAAATCTTTGCCCAGTTGATGATGAATCAGTTCGCGCATGGCATCGGAGAGATGATCGCCGAGGCGGTGGGCCAGGTCGTGACGGGGGACCTCGGCCGGGCGGTGAGAATCCCCAACATCCTGCAGGTGACGGCGCTGAAGATGAGCGGGACGATGAAGGAAATGGACATCGGGGTGCGCGGCGAAATCACGGAGGTGGCGGGAAGCGCGAAGGAGGTCGCGACGGGGACGCTGAAGCTGCCGGGCGGCGACTGGCTTTTCGGCGAGGTGACGAGCGCGGACGGCGAGACCTTTGCCATGAAGCTTGCCGATGGAACGCCGCTGGCGATCCCGCGCGGGCCGGTGGAGTGGCTGCATCTCGACGAACGGCCCGCGCCGGCTTTTGGCTACGCTGGCGGAGCGCTCGACCTGGAGAGCTGGACGGTGCGCACGCCGGGCTCGCGGATGGAGGTCGAGGCCGGCACGCTGACGGTGCGCGACGGCTGGTTGCTGGGTCGCGCGATCACGCCGCCAAAGCGGTTTGAGATCGCCTTTGAACTGCCCGAAGACAGCGAGGACGGTCTGCGCCTGTGGATCCAGCCGTTCGGCCCGCAGCCGAACAGCTACGGGATGGGCACGGTCGAGCTGGGGTTTGGGAAAAAGGAAATCTCGCGCTGCATCTACGTGCGGAAGTTTGACCGGAAAAAGACCGCGCTCCCGCAGGAAGCCGCGGAGCAGAAAGGACCGGTCGGCTACCGCGTGCTTTACGACGGGATCGGACGGCGCCTGGTGGTGGTGCGAAACGGCGTGCAGCTCGGCGACTGGAAGTTCATCGAGGAGGTTGGCAAGGACGGGAAAGCGCAGCCAATCAGCGACGAGGAGCGGGATATCACGATCAATGGCGTGTGTTTCGACCGGCCGAATCGCGATGCGAAACGGCCTCTGAAATTCAACCGCCTGGCCGTCCAGCCGTGGGACGGCACGCTGCCGGCGGCTGGCGAGGCAGCGCCCGCCGGCGACCGGCTGACGCTCGGCAACGAGCCGCCGGCCACGGGGAAGCTGCAGTCGCTTTCGGCGAATGAGATCGTCTTCTCCGGCGTGAAGCGGAAGCGGGAGGCGGGAACCTTTCTGCGCCTGCACGACGCCGCGCCATCGCTCGCCGGGGCGGATGCCATGCTCGTCTTCGGCCAGCAGGGCGAGATCAGCGTGGCCGGCCTGGAGATCCGCGACGGGCGGGCGCGCGGGAGGGCCGGTTTTGCCGAGGCGCTCGATCTGCCGACGGCGGCGCTGCAGACGGTCGTGTTTCCGAGCCGCCCGGAGGATGGGGAAAAGACGGGGGATGCGCTCGTCTTCCGAAACGGCGACGAGATGCGCGGCACGCTGCTCTCGGCCACGGCGGCGGACGGGCTGCGCTGGAAAATGGCGGGTGGCCGGGAGATCGCGATGGCGGCCACGCATCTGGCGGGCGTGCGCTTTGCCGCGGCCGGCGCGGCGCCGAAGTCTGCGGCGCTGGCGACGGTGGAGATGCGCAATGGTGACCGGCTGCGCGGGGAATTTGCGGGGCTCGACGGGCAGCACGTCGAGCTTCAGCACGCGCAGCTCGGCACGGTGCGGATCGCGCGGGAGCAGGTGTGGAGCCTGTATCCAAATCCGCGCTTCCAGGTCTGGGATGGGAGCCGCGATGCCGCGGCGTGGATCGCGAAAACACGGACGGAAGGCGCGCCCGTGGAGCCTGAACAGGAGAAGGCGCAGTGGACTGTGCTCGACGGCAGCTACATTCAGCGCAGGGCGCGGGGCGGTTCGTCGGAAGCGGCTGCGCTTCGCGTGCCGATGGCGGAGATGCCGGAGCGGTTCGAGTTCCGTGTGGAGGCCACGGATGTGGGCGGGAATCCGCCGAGCTTCGGGATCACGCTGGGGACGAAAGACGGGAAGACCTCGCTCCAGGCGTCGTTCAACTATTTCAACCTCTCGCTCTACATGAACAGCCCGAAGGCCCGCCAGCGCCCGAACTACAAGAACGTGGCGCTCAGCGACAAGGTGCCGGACGCCAGCTCGCGGATGGCGCTGCGCGTTTTCGTGGATCGCACGGCCGGCACGGCGGATTTCTTCCTCAATGGCGCGTTCGTCGCCCGCGTGGGCCAGCAGCAGGGCGAGCGGCTGCCGGGACTCGGCGAGGTGATGAGCGTCACCGCCAGCCAGCAGGAGGATTCGACGTCCATCCTCTCGAGCCTCTGGATCGGGCCGTGGAATGGCGAGCTGCCGCGCCTGGGCGAGGGGGTGCCCGCTGCGACCGCGCTGACGAATGGCGACGCGGCGCCGGCGACGCCGGAGGGGTGGCGGGACGGGAAGTTCCTCGTCGAGACGCCGGCCGGGATGCTGGAGCTGCCGCTGGAGAAAGTGCAGGCCGTGGAGTTTGGCGGGGTGATGGCGCCGGAGAAAGCGGCGGGCCGCATCCGGCTGGCGGACGGCGGCGTGGTGAGCGTGGATGCCTTCCGCTGGGACGGCCGCGAGCTGACCGCGCACAGTGCCGCGCTCGGCGAGCTGCGGCTGCCGGCCACGGCGGTGAACGAGCTGATTTTCAATCCCGCGCCAGTCCGTCCGCCGCGCAATCCGTCGGCAAAAAAACTCGCGCAGAAAGCCGCCGATGCGGCGACAAATGACGAGTCGGAACCG
>JAYTML010000324.1:0-3565 GCA_043728655.1 Chthoniobacter sp.
CCCGATCCTGATTTGTGGCCGGAGTGCATCCGGTACGCGGAGAGCACATGCCCGACCCGGATGAAGTCCGTCATCTTCGACGCGCGCAGATACCAGTCCCAGTCAAAGCCAAACGACAGCGCGGCATCCAGCTCCCCGCACTGCCGCCAGAGCGCCGCGGTCCAGAACGAACTCGGCTGATAGATGTAGTCCTGGATTTTCAAAAACTCCGGGTCGTGCGCCCGAGCGCGGCGGACCTTGGCGTCGGAACCTTCCTCGCGGAAAAAGAGCGTGCCGCCATACGCCAGCGCCGGCCCGCCGGTCTTCGGGCCCAGGATTTCCGCGATCCGGTGGAGCGTTCCGGGGAGGTAAAAGTCGTCGCTGTTCAGCCAGCAGAGGATGTCCCCGGTCGCCCGCGCAAAGCCCTTGTTGATCGCGGCGGCCTGCCCGCCATCGCGCTCGGAAACCCAGTGGGCGAGCGAGCCCTCGTAGCGCCGGATCACCGCCTCGCTGCCGTCCGTGCTGCCGCCGTCCATGACGATGTACTCCAGATTTGGGTAGCACTGGCCGAGCACGCTTTGGATCGTCGTTTCGAGAAACGCCGCCTGATTGTACGAAGGCGTGACGACCGTGATTTTCGGGAGGGACGCGCTCATGCGGCGGTGCGGGCGATTTCCAAAAAGCGCCGCGCGTAGGCGAGTGTCGCGTCCACGGCCCGCTCGCGCGCCGCGGACTCCGCCGCCAGATCGGGCCCCGGCGAGCGCGTCTGCCACCAGTCGCCGAGCCGCGCCGCGAGGCTCTCAGCGGAGTCGCGCTGAAACGGGACGCTGTCGGGAGGATTCTGCTCCAGATGCACCGCGAGGTCGGAATAGATCACCGGCCTGCCGAGCGCCCGCGCGTCCTCCACGACGGTGCTCCAGCCCTCGAAAAGCGAAGGCTGCACCACGGCGACCGCGGCACGCATGAGCTGGATCTGCTCGCGGCGCGCGATGAGGCCGAGGAGGTGGACCTGCGGGGCGATGCCGAATTCGTGGAGCTGGCGGAGGAGCAAGTTGAAGTAATCCTTGCTGCGAAAATCGCCGGGATGCCCGGTGCAAACCACCGCGGGCTCGATTCCGCGTTCGCGCAGAAGCGCAAGCGCCCGGAAAAGCACGGCGTGGTTTTTGTGCTGCCAGAACTGGTTGCTCACGATGAAGAAGCGCGCGGGCAGATGAAACTGCCGCTGCACCGCCAGCGGATCGCCGTCGAACCACGACTCGTCCGGGTAGGTGTGAAAGCGCAGGACTTCGCACTTCGCCGCGGACTGAGGGTAAAACGTCCGGAAGTCCGCCTCGGCGCTTTCGCTGCTGAAGACGATGGTTTTCGCATCGCCCGCGAGCGCGCCGATGCCGGCGTCGCGGCTGGCGATTTCCCGCTCGCTGAAAAGTTCCGGCATGAAGCGGTGCTGGAAATCCGGGATCCATCCCGCCCAGCGGCACGCACCCAGCGCGCCGCCGATCGGCAGCGAGACCTGGATGTTGTGCCTGTTGTCGTAGGTCAGCGGGTAGAGGAAATCGAAGCGCTCCCTGGCGACGAACCCGGCGAAGCGGGAGTTCGGCTGACCGAGCACTCGGCGGTCGAGCAGCCAGCGCACGCGGTTCGGGAAAGTGGCGGGCGGCAGCGCGGCGGATAGCTCATGGACCTGATTGAGGCCGTGACGCGCGAAACCGGAATCGAGCGGCTGCCCGCTGATGAGGTGCAGCTCAAAGGCCGCGCGCTCTGCCTCCGGCAGATGGCTGCACACGGCTATGAGGTTCCGGATGTACTCCGAGCCGCCCGCCCAGCCCGCTCCGCCCTGCATGACGAGCGCGATACGCACGGGGCTCTTCATGTGCCGGACAGCTCCGCCGCGCACCACGTGGCGACGCCCCGGACGCCCTGTTCGAGAGGGATCGACGGTGCGAAGCCGAGGGTGACGAGCTTCGCGATATCGGCCTGCCAGTGGAGCGGATCGCCGGGCTTCGCCGCGCCGTTGAAAGCGGGCGCGACATTCGAACGGAGCGCGCTGAGCAGCATCGCCGCGAGGTCCGCGATCGTCACCGAGCGGCCGCTCGCCAGATTATAGACCTCGCCCTCGCACGGCGCCTTTTCCGCGATCACGTCCAGCGCGCGGGCGATGTCCGCCGCGTGGATGAAATCGCGGCTTTCGCCACCCGTCCCGTGCAACGCGAGCCGCCCGGTGGTGAGCACTTTCTCGCACACATCCCACACCACCTGCCGCCGCAGGCCCGGCCCGTAGGCGGAGAAAATCCGCGCGCTCGCAGTCGGCAGCGCGTAGATGCGGGAGAACTCCTCGCAGAGCAGTTCCGCCTGCCGCTTGTGATAGCCGTACGGCGAGAGCGGGGCGACGGGGTGATCCTCGGCGACCGGCAGCGTCGCAGGATTTCCATACACCGCCGCACTCGACAGCAGCAGGAAGCGGCAGCGCGGCGCGTGCTGCCGCAGCGCGTCGAGCAGCTCGAAAGTGAGCGCCGCATTGCCGCGGAAATCCGCCGCCGGATCCGTCATCGACAACCCGACCGAGGCGCGTCCGGCGCAATGCACACAGACGTCCGGCGCGGCGGCACGCAGCACCTCCGGGAGCGCGGCGCCGGGGAGCTGCATCCGGTGATACGCGACCCCGTGGAGCTGCACATTCTCCGGCGGCACATCATCCAGCCCGATGACGCGCCAGCCTTCCTTCACGAAGTGCCGCGCGACATAGCGCCCGAGGAAACCGGCCACGCCGGTGATCAGCACCGTCTTCATTTCGGCACCTCCACAAGCGGCAGCCGCGCGAGCAGCGCCGTCTCCTCCTCCGCCGAGAGAAAGGCGAGCCTGCCGCTCGCGTCGCGCGTTTCACGAAACTGGCAGGGCACGTATCCCTCACCGGACGTGAACTCGCGAAGCGCTTCCGGCTTGAGATCGCGCCGGACAAAGAAGGCGTTGTTCCCCGCGCTGTTCGCCCCGACGAAAGCGTAGCCCTTTCGCCCTCCGAGCGCGACGAGCGCCGCGAGCGAAGCCCCGTAGTAGATCATCGAGTGGTGCGCCGTACCCCGCACGAACGCCGCATCATACGGCACCGTGACCGCGTGGTCCGCGCCGAAGCGCGCGTTGTATTCCACCACGACGAGCGCCGGATTCACCGCGTCGATCGCCTCCCAGATCCAGTAGTCATTGCCATCCACATCGATGGAAAGCAGGCCGATCTCGCCGTCCACGCCGTTCTCGCGCAGCAGGCCGTTGATGTTCTCGCGGGTAATGAAAGCCTGCACCGCCTTGAGATTGTGCCGCCAGTAAATCGGGTCCTTTTTGATCGCGGCGATATTCTCCGCGCCGCCATCGAGCACAATCCCGCTCCAGTTGTTCTGCGTGAGCAGAAAGCGCGTATTCGCCTCCGTGTAATCCTCGACCCCGAACTCCACGAAGACCTTTCGCGCGACTGGCACATGCCTCAGCAGATGCTGGAAAATGCCGTCCTCACCCCACTGGGAGTGGACTTGGAATTCATTGGCCGCAAGCTCCGGCGATCCGAGCGCCGCGAGCTGCCGCGCCTCGATCCGCCCGA